>CAZFSC010000003.1:44691-76111 GCA_964521585.1 uncultured Limnohabitans sp. | reverse complement strand
TTTCAATCAGAGTCAGCAATCTTCTTAGAAATCAAACCCTACTGAAAGTTTAAGCACTCGGTTTTTGACGTCAGTATTAAAATAATTAAGGTTTTTCAATCCAATATCATAGCTTAACTGAAAATTAAGCCCGGAGTATAGGTCCACAGCGATACCGACGACTCCGCCCAAATCATATCCGCTGATTACTTCTGTGCTGTTGTCTGTGACAGATCCCAGTTTATAATTTCTAGAAAGCAGGAAAGATGCCTGTGGACCTGCAAACACATTCATGAAAGGGACAAACCCCAACCGAACCAAAACCGGTACATCCAGGTAATTGAGCTGTTCGGAAATAACCGCTCCCGTACCCGCGGCATTTCCCTCGTAGCCTTTCTGCGCAAATTGGAGCCCAGGCTCCACAGAGAGGAAATTGGTACCTACCCGGTAATAACCACCGGCATGGAATCCAAGTTTTGCATTGAAATTCGTGTCAGAAAAATTCCCTGAACTTAGCCCGGCACGGACACCAAATTGAGCCTGAGCAGTTAGGAATAAGCCCATCGAGAGCAATAGAAGGAATATTTTTTTCATGGGAAGCATTTTATTAAGCGGGGATTATTTTTAACATTAGGACTGATAATAAGTATTCTGATTATTTTCCACCCAAAAGGAAAAATCTTAAAAGACTTATTTTAAATTAAGTGATTAAAACTAATAGAAGCTTTTTAATAAAAATAAAATTCGCTTGAATTTTTAAAATAGAAAAATGAAAAATCAGTTTGATGCTTTCGATAAATTTCAGGGAATATCCGATAAAGCAAGGCAGGCATTTGCGAATCAGATGGAATTGATGGAAGTGGAAAAGGGTCATCTGTTAGTCAGTGAAGGTCAATTGAGCGATTATCTTTTCTATTTTTTAACTGGATCTGCAAGAAGTTTTTACGTCCGGAATAATCGGGATATCACCGTCTCCTTCACCTTGGATGGGGAATTTGTCACAGCCATGCATTCTTTTATAACCCGAAAAGCCTCTTACGAAAACATCGAGACGCTTGAAAAAAGTAAAATTCTACGAATCTCACATTCCGCCCTGCAAAAATCCTTTGCAGAATATCCTGAACTGGAGCGGACCTATCGGATGATTCTGGAGAAATATTACATTGTGCTGGAGGAGCATCAGATTTTTTCCAAATTCAAAACAGCAAAAGAACGATACCTGGAACTGATGCAAAATCGTCCAAGAGTGATTCAAAAAGCTTCGGTTGGGCATGTGGCCTCCTATTTGGGTATGACGATAGAAACTCTCAGCCGCACCAGGGCTAAGATTTGACTTTCGAAAAAGGAAGCTTTGATTTGAAGAAGATTTAAACTTAATCCTCCACTTTTTTGTCCACGTAATTCGAATTTAGCAATCCCAACGCACCCATGTATTTCAGATTGAAACTCAACGTATCGCCAACTTTATAGTTGTTTTTATTCTGACCTAAATTAATGATAATCATATCACTGCTCGCTCCGAGGATTTCAATACTTTCATCGTTTGCAATGAGGTACTTAGGATCTACGTCCAATATTCCCACGTCCACGATTGCCCTGAAGGAGTTTTTCCCAAGAAGCTTTTCATCGATTCTTTTGACCTCACCTTGAGGAGTAGGAGCCAAAACACCCGTAGGCACGAGTGGCTTTTCCTGCATCTCGATGATTTCAGTATGTAATTCAAACACATCCCCATGCATGCCTTCAATTACTCGCTCCTCAAAAAGATCCATACCAAAATACAGTGTCTCACCAATTCGAAAATGGTTCACTCCATTGGGGAGCTGATGATTGAGAAGCAAAGGGATCGTCACAGAGGTACCGGCGGAGACCCATGGGATTTTCTTATTAAACTTCAATTCGATGATCTGCTTGTATAGACAGAGTTGGATTAATTTATCAGTAGAAGGCATGATCCCATTGAGGCAATTCAGATTAGTCCCCAAGCCAACGATCTCAATATTGGGTAATTCAAATACCTGGGAATAAAATTCTACCAGCTGTTCACCCATCACCCCTTCACGTAGATCACCCGTCTCGACCATGATGATAATTTTGTGTTTTTTATTCTGAAGACCTGCCTCTTCACTGATCCATTCGATCGATTTGAGTTCGCTGTTTAGACTGACATCGGCAAATTGGACCATTTTACCAATGTTACGCTTGGAAACCGGCTTGATATAGACCGTCTGCACTTCCGGATTGATGGATTTGATCATCGCCAGATTGCTTATTCTACTGTCGTGAATTTCGGTCACTCCCAGCTCAATCAACTCAGTAAGGAAAAGCCGATTTCCGCAGAAAATCTTTGAAACAACTCCCCAGGAAACATCCCTTGTCTCGAAGATATTCTTCAGGAAATGGTAATTTTCTTTGAGCTTTCTCTTATTTAAAGTTAGATATGCCATTTTATTTGATCAATCTCATCTCGAGATATTTGTTGGTAAAGCCCAATCGTTCGTACAGATTCTTAGCTGGGTTGTCTGGTTCTACATGAAGGGCAATGGCACCATTGGCCATTTTAACGGCGGTGTCCATGATCTTGCCCCCGATACCTTTTCCACGTTGACTGGAATCTACCGCGATATATACTAAAATATTCTCCGGAATGTAACCTGACATTCCTGTCTTGTTCATCACCAAAGCTCCAACTATTTTTTCATTTTCCTTGGCCAACACTACATAGCCACCGGCATGGAGACTTTGATCCAAAGCATAATCAAGGCATTTCATAATATCCTTTTTGGGATCACCATACTTTCCCAAGTGATGAAAAAGGAAATCCGCGATCTCACTTTTTTCTAGAAAGGTCGCGCTGTCCTTAGCTGTGATTGTTTCTATTTTTATCATACGATTTTTTTTGAGGTGAAATTTTTCTTTTGATAAAATGCGATCGAACAAAATGTAACAAGCGACAGTGTCAATCCAAACAGATTCGCATCCAGCCCAAAAGGTAATGCGAGACCTGTAAAACCCAGTATTGCGGTCAATGTCCCTCCTGAGATCATGGCGGCAATGGCTGCCAAAGGATCGCGCTGGTTAAAAAACAATCCCGCAATCACCGGGACCAAAAGGCCCGAAACCATAAATGCATAGGAATATAACATCAAACTCAGTACTTCTGTCATTTGCCAAGCGATAATTATTGCAACGGCACCAATGAGAAAAGTAAACAACTGACTAAAACGAACCTGTTTTTTCAGGGATTTGCCTTGAAATATTCTATCCAATAGATCCGTGGTCAGATTGCCAGATGCTGCCATCAGACAGGAATCTGCAGTGGATAATATCGCAGAAAAATACGCTGACATCATCAAACCCAAGATCCCAACTGGCAGAATGGTTTTCAGCAAAACTGGCAACCCCATCTCCGGATCCATGGCTACAGTAAAACCTTCGATTGCACCCTGTTCTACTGCTACCCGGGAGAGCAACCCAAGCGTGACGCCGAGCATCGCCATGATCGGCCATTCAAATAAACCGGCTATAAACCAAGCTTTTTTGGCGGAAGCTTCATCCCTTGCAGCAAAAATCCGCTGGTAGAGCGTCATACCCACAAACCAAATCGGAATAATAGTAATCGACCAATTAGCCAAATCTTGCCAAGTAAGATTAGAAAAGCTAAAAAATTCTGGCGGAAGTACCCGATTGATTTCTTTCCAGCCTCCTACATAGGTGTAAGAGATAGGAATTCCGATAAACATCAACCCCAACATCAGGATGACCCACTGAATAGTATCTGTATAGATCACAGCCTTCAGTCCACCCATGACGGTATAGATCACCGCCACGGCTCCCATGACCATCAGGGCTGCATGCAGGCTAAATCCGTCGAAGGTCCCGGAAGCTAACTTGGCGCCGGCCAAAAGCTGAGATGATGTAAAGCCCAAATAACCCAGAAAGCAGATCACGGCGGCGACTTTTGCCGCGGCAGAATTATACAGATGACCGATGATCTGTGGAAAAGTGAAAAATTTTGAAAAAGCCGAGTCTGACTTGACTCTTGGTATCAATATTACAGCGGCAAGCCAGGCTCCGATCAATCCGGTGAAAAGCATCCAAGAACCTGAAATTCCCATTGCAAACCCTAGTCCTCCCAGCCCTATGGAAAAACCTCCACCCACATCAGTCGCTACTACCGAAAGTCCGATATGCCAGCTCCCGATATTTCTACCACCTACATAGTAATCCTCCTGATCTGAATTTTTTCTCATGAAAAAGTATCCCACTCCCAACATGGCCAGCATGTAGGCTAGAAAGATCCCCAGATCTATAAAATGCATTACTGATATTGATTTGCAACAATTGCTGTTTTAAAATATAATTTTTCAAAGTTAACCAATATGGCCAAAATTTAAAATTATAAGCTTTTTTAAAAACAAGATTGATCAAAGGACCCTATTTCATCTTGAAAAAGTACAAATGAAGAAAGGCCTGATCTCTCAGGCCTTTCTTCATGAATTATGAATTTTATAGATTATCGCTACTCAGAACTGCAGAGAAATATTCCCTATTCATTTTGGCAATATTGCTCAGTCTGATTCCTTTTGGACATTCTGCCGAGCAGGCACCAGTATTGGTACAAGCTCCAAAACCTTCTTCGTCCATCTGTGCAATCATCTTTTCAGCTCTTTCCTTGCGTTCTACTTTTCCCTGAGGCAACATCGCAAGCTGAGAGATTTTTGCCGAGACAAATAGCATTGCTGAAGCATTTTTACAAGCTGCCACGCAGGCTCCGCAGCCAATACAGGTAGCTGCATCAAAAGCTTCATCAGCTACTGTCTTTGGAATTGGAATCTCATTGGCATCTGGAACACCTCCGGTATTCACCGAAATATATCCTCCCGCTTGAATGATTCGATCAAATGCAGTCCTGTCCACCACCAAATCTTTGATAACTGGAAAAGCCTTTGCACGCCATGGCTCAATAGTGATCGTCTCGCCATCGGAGAATGACCGCATGTGAAGCTGACAAGTCGTCGTCTGAAGAGGTCCATGAGGTAGGCCGTTTATGAATAGGGAACAACTTCCGCAAATCCCTTCTCGACAGTCGTGATCGAAATGGACAGGATCTTCTCCTTTTTCAGTCAATTCTTCATTCAATACATCCAGCATCTCCAAGAATGACATATCAGTGGAAATCCCATCTAGTGGATAGGTGACAAAACCGCCTTTATCTGAGGCATTCTTTTGTCTCCATATTTTTAAAGTAATTTTCATATAGCTATGAATTTTTAGCTTAAGATTATTTATAAGAACGTTGAGTCAGCTTCACGTTCTCGAATTCGAGTGGCTCTTTAACCAATTCTTCTTCCTGATCTTCACCCGTGTATTTCCATGCGGCCACGTAGGCATAATTTTCATCGTCACGGAGTGCTTCACCCTCGGGAGTTTGGTATTCTTCTCTGAAGTGACCTCCACATGATTCATTTCTGTTCAACGCATCATCGATCATAAGTTCGCCCAGTTCTATGAAGTCCGCCACCCTATTGGCTTTCTCAAGAGATTGATTAAGCTCCTCGTTTTCACCAAGAACCTTAACATCTGCCCAGAACTCCTTTTTCAATTTTTTAATTTCAGCTTTGGCTTTTTTCAGACCTTCTTCAGTTCTGGCCATTCCGCATTCGTTCCACATGATTAAACCCAATCGTTTGTGGAAGTGATCGACAGTTTTGGTGCCTTTGATGCTCAGAAGTTTGTTGACACTTTCTTTTACTTTTTTCAAAGATTCAGCGAAGGCCGGATGAGATTCATCCACTTTTTTAGGCGGGGTTCCTGCCAGATAATCTCCAATTGTGTAAGGAATCACAAAATATCCATCAGCCAATCCCTGCATCAGTGCCGATGCTCCGAGTCGGTTTGCGCCGTGATCAGAGAAATTAGCCTCTCCCAAAGCATAAAGGCCCGGAATCGTAGTCATCAGGTTGTAATCCACCCAAAGACCTCCCATAGTATAATGTACTGCAGGATAAATCATCATTGGAGTTTGGTATGGGTTCTCCCCTGTGATCTGCTGATACATGTCAAACAAATTTCCATACCGGGCCCGGATGATATCCTCCCCTTCACGCTTGATCGCATCTCTGAAGTCGAGGAAAACTGCCTCTCCTGTTTCATTGACTCCCCTTCCTTCATCGCAAACATATTTTGCATTTCTGGAAGCCACGTCTCTTGGGACCAAATTTCCAAAGCTTGGATATTTTCGCTCCAAGTAGTAATCTCTATCCTCTTCCTTGATATCGGCTGGTTTAATTTGCTTTTTACGAAGTTTTTCAGCCGTTTCCTGGGTTTTCGGCACCCACACTCTACCATCATTTCGAAGCGATTCTGACATCAGTGTCAATTTGGACTGGTGATCTCCTGAAACCGGGATACAAGTCGGGTGAATCTGCGTAAAGCATGGATTGGCGAATAAGGCACCTTTTTTATGTGCTCTCCAAGCAGCTGTCACATTTGAGCCCATCGCATTGGTAGAAAGGAAAAATACATTTCCATATCCTCCGGTACAAAGCAAAACTGCATGAGCGGCATGGGTCTCAATTGCTCCTGTGATTAGATTTCGGGTGACTATACCTCTGGCATGACCATCGATCATGACCAAATCCATCATTTCTGTTCTTGGATAAAGCTTCACTTTTCCATTAGCCACCTGACGGCTAAGCGCAGAATAAGCCCCTAAAAGTAATTGCTGGCCAGTTTGACCGCGTGCATAAAAAGTTCTGGAAACTTGAGCGCCTCCAAAAGAACGGTTTGCAAGCAATCCTCCATATTCTCTAGCAAAAGGAACACCTTGCGCTACACACTGATCAATAATATTGACAGATACTTCTGCGAGACGGTAGACATTTCCTTCCCGGGATCTGTAATCACCACCTTTGATGGTGTCATAGAACAGTCTGAAAATTGAATCACCGTCATTTTGATAGTTTTTGGCCGCATTGATTCCTCCCTGAGCAGCAATTGAATGCGCTCTTCTCGGACTATCCTGGAAGCAAAAGGATTTGACATTGTAACCCAACTCTGCCAAAGAAGCGGAAGCAGAAGCTCCAGCCAGACCTGTTCCTACTACAATTACGTCGTATTTTCGCTTATTCGCGGGATTGACTAGTTTACTGTTGAATTTATGCTTGGTCCATTTCTCTTCCAATGGACCTGCAGGTATTTTGGAATCTAGTGTCATACGGGACTATTATTAGCTCTAAGATGTAAAATAGATGTACAGTGGCATACTGGCGAAAAGGGCCGGAACTACTATACAGAAAATTTTCCCTACCGTTTCGATAGCGGGAGTATATTTTTTGTGATTCAGACCAAGGGTCTGGAAGGCACTTGCAAATCCATGAGAAAGATGGAAGGCCAAAAATACCATCGCAATGACGTACCCGGCGACCATCAATTCATTCTGAAATGCAAAGTGAACAATGGAATACAGATCTTTGTATTCTTGCCCTTCGATGGTGACCATTGGAATATCTCCCCAGTGCATCTGATACCAAAAGGACTGCAAGTGAACCATCAAGAAAATCAAAATGATTGTACCTAGTATCCCCATATTTCTTGCAGCTACCGTACTGTTTTTAGACGGAGCTGTCTGAGAATATCCTATTGGCCTGGCAGAGTTATTGTATTTTGTCAGAATAATGGAGTAGATAACATGCCCTATTATGGAAATATAGGTTAGATAGGAAAGTATCTTTACTCCGGGGTTGGTGGTCATGAATTTAGCATACACATTAAATGCTTCACCACCATCACCCTTCAGCAACAGCAAGTTACCAGATACGTGACCTATTAAAAACAGAATCAGGAAAAGTCCGGTCAGCGACATGATTATTTTCCTTCCCAGGGTGCTACTCAAGGTTTTTGTAACCCAGCTCATACAGTTTTAACGATTAGATTAGAACGAATTCTTTGATTTGCGTGGCCAAATTTACATTTGGAACTGCTAGCAAACAATCCGATCTTATATCGATTACTTATTTCAAAAGGTTCTAAATAGACTGATTCTGATGGATGTTTCAGAACTGCATATTCAGAAATTCAACTTGCTGTTTATTTTTATTGTTTGATTTTGCGAAGATTTTCTACTTACTTTCATTTCTCCCGTATAAAAAGAAAATTGAGTCGAATGATCTAATTATCAACTTTTGCCTCGTTAAATAGTTCCCAATTAGTAATGAATCTGATCGATATGAAGATTAAAATCACGCTGAGTATTTTTATTTTATTCTTGTTTGCAGGACTGAGTACCGTCTGGGCTACCCACATTAGAGCTGGAGAAATCGTCGCAGAGCGTGTTTCGGTGCAGACACTCGAATATCGGATTATTGTGGTAGGCTATACTGACACGAGGTCAAGTGTAATTTTCGGACCGGGAATAATCAATTTTGGAGATGGACGTGAGGAGCAGCTGAATACCGAGAGTGCATTTTCTCTGGTAGAAAGCTTAGGGAATCAGATTGAGAAAAACACCTTCGTCATTAATCATACTTTTCAGGGCCCGGGAACTTACACAATCCGCTTTCAGGAATTCAACCGAAATGATAAAACACTCAACATGGATAATTCGGTGAATACACCTTTCTATGTAGAGACCAAGATCACCATCGACCCGTTTATCGGGATTAACAATTCACCGGTATTGACTATCCCTCCGGTAGATAATGGAGCAGTGAATGTTCGGTTTATTCACAATCCCGGAGCCTACGATCCGGACGGGGACAGCTTGGCTTACGAACTCACCGTTCCGCGTCAGGCTTTTCAAAGACCAGTAAATAATTATAGAAGTCCGGCTTCATCTGAATTCAGCTTTAGCCAAGAGAATGGTACTACTCCGGCTTTTTTAAGGATTGATCCCATTACAGGAGATTTAATATGGGATGCTCCGGGCACTGCGGGTCAGTTCAACGTTGCTTTTTTGATCAAGGAATATAGAAAACTCAATGGGAAATTTGAGTTGATTGGCTACGTAGTCAGAGACATGCAGATTATTATTGAAAACTCTAATAATCGAAGGCCTGAGTTGATTTTGCCTCCAGATCTTTGCGTGGAAGCAGGAACTTTGATCACAGAAATCATTCAGGGTCAAGATCCGGATGGAGATCCGATCCGAATAGAAATATTCGGTGAACCTGTGGAAATCAATGCTTCCCCAGCAACTTATTCTCCGACATCGGTATTTCAAGCAAGCCCAGGAATAGTGAACTTTAATTGGCAGACCATATGTAATCATGTCCGGGCTCGTGAATATGAAGTTCGGGTCAGGATTACGGATGACCCAAGTTCAGGCCCTTCGCTGGTAGATATAAAAACCTGGCGAATTAAAGTCATTGGACCACCACCCGCCTTCGATGAAATCGAGCAGGGGTCGGGCCGATCAGTCAATCTAAAGTGGGATCCCTACGTCTGCGCCAATACTGCCCAGGAAATGCAAGTCTGGCGAAGAATCAATTCCGATCCTTACGAGCCGGATAGCTGTGAGACAGGTATCAGAGCAGGCTATGAACTGGTTGGAATCACGGATATGCAAACTTTCAATTTCCTTGACGAAAACGGAGGCGAAGGTCTTGCTCCCGGAAACACCTATTGCTATCGGCTTGTGGCTGCATTCCCTCAGCCTAGAGCCGGGGAAAGTGTTGTCTCCGAAGAGATTTGTATTACCATTGATGTGGACGTACCCATCATTACTAATGTGAGTATCGAAGCCACCGATCCTAATAATGGGGAAATATTCGTCAAATGGACTCCGCCTTATGACATCGACCGCACCCAGTATCCAGGTCCATTTACTTACGAATTGTTCCGCAGAACAGGTTTCACAGGCGGGTCGGGATCCATCTCACTGGGAGTGACTTCAGACACCTTGTTTACTGATACTGGAGTCAACACCCAAGATCTTGTACATAATTACAAGGTTGTCCTTTTGGATCGGGGTGTTCGAATAGACAGTTCAAGTTCAGCTTCCTCCGTAAGATTGGAGCCCACGATCATCAATCAGGCGATAGAATTGAATTGGCAGTTTACAGTTCCATGGAATAATTCGGTACAGGAATTCAAACATGATGTCTATCGAAATCGCACTGATGCCGCAGCGCAAGACGTTAATACCTTTGTGAAAATCGCTGAAGTGGATGTCACCCAAGATGGTTTTACCTACTTCGACGATGGCAGCTTCAATGGAGTCCCATTACAAAAGGAAATTGAATATTGTTACTACGTCATCACCAAAGGTTCTTATAATGTCGCCGGTCTGGTTTATCCTTTGGAAAATAAATCCCAGCTTATTTGCGCGAAGCCAGATGACAATCGACTTCCATGTCCTCCGGTGTTGACTTTCGAAGGACCAGTTTGCGAGGAATATCTGGCGGAAGTTTCCTGTAATACCAATACCTATTACCATGATTTGAGTTGGACTCCAGATTTCTCCGGGGACTGTGACGATCAGCTAAGTGGATATAGATTATACTTCACCGAAGATGGTGAAGAAGGAGAATTCGAATTGGTGGCTCAATTATCTGCTTTGGAATTGCAAACTCGAATTGACGACCTTCAAAACTACAGAGGATGCTACTATATTACTGCCATTGACCGATCTGGAAATGAAAGCGAGCCGAGCAATGTAGTTTGCGTGGATAATTGTCCATACTATGAATTACCCAATGCTTTCACACCAAACGGCGACGGAAATAACGATACCTTCATTGCATTTGACAATCCGTTCTCAAAGTGTCCTAGATTTGTAATCGGTGTAGATATCTTTATCGTTAATCGTTGGGGAGTGGAAGTATTCTCTTACAATAGCCTTGAATCCAATGAAAATGACATCTTTATCCGCTGGGATGGAAGAGATCAAAACGGAAACGAGCTTCCTTCCGGAACTTATTTCTATTCCGGCACGGTGAGATTTGATGTGCTCGATCCAAGCAGGCAGACGCAGAAACTCAAGGGGACCATTCAAATTTTACGATGACTCAGGGAAAATCCATCATCTTTTTCGATGGAGTCTGTAATCTCTGCAATGATTCTATAAATTTCATTATCGCTAGGGATAAGAATGATCATTTCCTGGTAGGTGCCCTGCAGGATCCTGTCAGTCAGCGAGTACTAGCCAAGTATCAGGTTCGGCCAGATTACCTGGATTCGCTGGTCCTCTTGGAAGACGGTCAAATCTTTTATAAAAGTACCGCCGCACTCAAAATCGCCAGAAAACTCGCTGGACCTTGGGCTATATTCTATCCCTTGATCAAATTGCCCCGAAGATGGAGAGATTGGGTCTACGACTGGATTGCTAAGAACCGATATCGATGGTTTGGTAAGAAAAACACCTGTAGGATTCCCACCAAAGCTGAGCAGAGTAAATTCCTAAGTATTGCGAATGCTCCTTCCTAAAACATCTGGATAATCATCCAATATATCGGCATTCCCAAGGTAATATTGAAAGGGAAAGTAATCGCAAGCGCCATGGGAATATATAATCCTTCGTCTGCTTCCGGATTCGCCAATTTCATGGCCGCAGGCACCGCGATGTAGGAAGCACTGGCTGCAAGTATTGCGAAAATAAACCGATCACCATCGGCCTCTGCAACCCAGTAGCTGATAAATGACACGATCACCCCATTGACTAAAGGAATCAAAATTGCAAAGAGCGTAGAAAAATATCCATGTTTGAAAAAAGCCTTTAATTTTCTACCACTGGTGATTCCCATATCTAAAAGAAACACTGCAAGAAATCCTTTGAATATATCTGTTACAAAGGGTTTGATTCCTTCTGCCTGTCGCTCATCGGCAATCAAGCCTATCACCAAACTCCCTAGGATCAATAGCACACTCCCATTGGTAAAGGCATGGACAATTACTTTTTTTAAACCTCCTTCAGGCTTTTGATTGGAATATTCCTTCAGCAAAATCACACCGGAAATAATCGCAGGAGCCTCCATCAACGCCATCACGGCTACCATATGGCCTCCGAATGAAACCCCCTGAACATCAAGAAATGTCACAGCTGCCACGAAAGTCACCGCACTGATAGAGCCATATGCAGCTGCGATCGCGGAGGAGTTTGCAGCAGAGAGTTTTCTTTTTAGAATGAAAAAAGTATAAAACGGGATCAAAGCGGATAAGGCCATTCCAAAAAATAAGGCCCAAAAGATACTCATATCGAAGCTGCTGTGCGAAAGTTCCTGTCCCCCGTTAAATCCAATTGATAGCATGAGGTAAAGGGCTATGAACTTGGCGCTGGTGGGAGGAATCTCCAAATCACTTTTGAGTCGAACTGCTAAAATCCCCAGCACGAAAAACAAAAGACTTGGATTCGTGAGGTTATTAATAAGTATCTGAAAATCCATGCTGCAAATATTTGAAGAAAATCAGTAAATAAAACTAAACCATAAACTTTTTTTATCCGTAATCTTTTTTGCATTTAATTTACTTATGAATATTTCTCTCACTCAGCTTCGTGCTCTCAAGGCAATTTCGCTTCAAGAAAGCATCACCGGAGCGGCCAAGTCCTTAAACATGACGCAACCAGCCGTTTCTATCCAGCTAAAAAATCTTCAGGAATCATTCGATGTGCCTCTTACCGAAATTATAGGGAAGAAAATTCATATTACTGAATTTGGCCAGGAACTGGTAGAAATGGCGGATCGCATCTTTGACGAAGTGGATCAGATAGAACAAAAAATGCTGCAATTGAAGGGGCTTCTTGGTGGCAAAATCAGAATCTCCGCAGTCTCTACGGGGAAATACATCATCCCATATTTGATGGCGGATTTTATGAAAATAAATCCACATGTCGAGATCAGTCTGGAAGTCTCTAACCGATTTAGTGTTTTGGCCCATTTGCAGGAAAACACAACTGATCTAGCCTTAATCTCAGTTTCGCCCCCTGATGATTTGGCTTTCGATAGTATCGCACTGGAAGAAAATAAATGGTATTTGGCCTGTGCGCCTGAAGTGGCAGATAAATTTCAAAAAGAAATCGATCAAAATAACTGGAAGAAAATCCCTTTTATCCTCCGGGAAAAGGGGTCAGGTACACGAGTGAAAATGGAAGAATTTTTCATCAGCAGAGATATCAAAGTCAATAGCAAGCTCGAATTGGCTACCAATGAAGCGGTAAAACAGGCCGTGATGGCAGGATTAGGGGTATCTATTCTTTCGAATTTTTCCATGAGTCAAGAAATCGAAGACAAGCGAATCACCCTGCTCAGCTATCCAAACTTACCCCTCATATCCACCTGGAAATTAATTTGGCTTAAACAAAAACGTCACTCCCCTGCAGTTTTGGCTTTTATTCGCTGGATTTCTGAGAATAAAAAAGATGTTTTCAGAAGGCACTTCAACACATTTGACCAGTAAGCGCAAATGACCGACTTCCTGAAAAGGATTATATTTACCGCTCAAACCAAAATTCAATTTGATGAAGGCATTTGTTTTCCCGGGCCAAGGTGCCCAATTCCCCGGTATGGGAAAAGCTCTTTATGAGGAAAATCCACAGGCAAAAACTTTATTTGATCAGGCCAATGAGATCCTTGGATTCAAGATCACAGACATCATGTTTGAGGGCACAGATGAAGAGTTAAAACAAACTAAAGTCACCCAGCCCGCTATTTTTTTACATTCTGTCATCTTAGCCAAAACCACCCAGGGCTTTGCTCCTGACATGGTCGCTGGTCATTCATTAGGGGAGTTTTCCGCATTAGTTGCTAACGGCACACTGGCTTTTGAAGATGGATTAAAACTAGTTTATCAACGGGCTTTGGCCATGCAGGAAGCCTGTGAAATCAATCCATCCACCATGGCTGCCATCTTGGGCCTCGCTGATGAGAAAGTGGAAGAAATCTGCTCCTCCATCACAGACGAGATTGTAGTACCTGCCAATTACAATTGCCCTGGTCAATTGGTAATATCAGGATCCAATAAAGGCATCGAGATCGCATGCGAAAAAATGAAAGAGGCAGGAGCCAAAAGAGCGTTGCCACTGCCAGTGGGTGGGGCTTTTCATTCTCCGCTCATGCAGCCTGCAGCCGAAAAATTAAAAGCTGCTATTGAGGCCACCAATTTCAATAAGCCCTCCTGCCCTATTTATCAAAACGTAAGCACCACCGCTATCAGCAATGTGGATGAAATCAAAGCCAATTTGATTGCGCAATTGACCGCCCCTGTCAAATGGACCCAGTCTGTACAGAATATGGTTAAAGACGGAGCACTTCAGTTTGTGGAATGTGGCCCTGGAAAAGTCCTTCAAGGGTTGGTTAAAAAAATTCACCCGGAAGCAGAGGTCTCTGGACTCTAATTTCCCAAACCCGCCTCGTGCGGGTTTTTTTTATACATTTTTGTATAAGACAACTTCACTATGATCCTCGCAGTCTTGCAGCATTTGCATGTGACTCAGTCCTAATACCGGGTGAATAAAATTTGGCAGGATCTCCACTAAAGGCACTAAAACAAATTTGCGCTGCGGGATGAAAGGATGGGGAACCTGAAGGTTTTCATTAGTGATCACCATTTCTCCAAAATATAAAATATCAATATCCATCGTCCGATCACCCCAGTGCTCATCCCGGGTTCTTCCCAATTTGGATTCTATTTTTTGGATCAGTAGAAGTAGTTCCTGTGGAGTCAGCGCAGTCTGGATCTGGACCACTTGATTGAGAAAATTTCCCTTCGCAATTCCACCCCAGGATGCTGTCTCATAAATCGAAGATTTGAAAAGAACCTCTCCTGCTTCTTTCAATTCTTGCATGCCCATGGCAAGCAACTGATACCTATTTCCCTTATTGCCCCCTAAACTAAGTGTGGCCTGATTAAACATCCTGGATTTCCCCTTCCTTTTGTAAACTCGGACTAAAATAGGTTATTTTGGAACTTAATTAATTTAGCTTATGAAATTCTTGGGAAATGTACTCGCCGTCATCGTGGGTCTTTTTGTTTTCAGCATTCTTAGTATTCTGCTTTTATTTGGCTTTATCGGGATCCTTGCATCCTCAGTGGCCGATTCAGAAGTTGAGGTCAGTGAGAACACCATACTACATCTAAATCTCAATGGAAGAACTCTGGTTGACCGCACTTCTGAAAAAGATTTCGATCTTGGGTTCATGGGTTTTCCTTTCGGTAGTGAAACCAATGCCGGGCTAGTCAATTTGAAAAAGGCCATAAATGAGGCAAAATCAAATGATAACATCAAAGGAATCTACCTCAATACCGGTCTAATTTTGGCAGGACAAGCTAATCTTTTGGAGCTTCGTGAGGTCTTGGAGGATTTCAAATCTTCTGGTAAATTCATCATTGCCTATGATGAAGTCTATTCCGAAGGCGGATATTACCTGGCCTCAGTCGCTGACGAAGTGTATATGAATCCCATCGGAGGTGTGGATTTCAATGGTCTGGCTTCAGAGAGCATTTTTCTCAAAGGTCTTTTTGAAAAAGTAGGGATCGAACCAAAGGTCTTCCGAGTAGGTGAGTTTAAGAGTGCAGTAGAGCCTTTTATTTTAGAGAAAATGAGTCCTGAAAACAGGCTTCAGACTCAATATTTTTTAGAAGACATCAACAACAATGCGCTGAAGGCTATAGCTGAATCAAGAGGCTTGGCATTTGACAGTCTGAAGAAAATCAACAATCAAATGCTGGTTCGAATGCCCAAAGATGCGGTGACCTACGGGTTGATGACTGACTTATTGTACGAGGATCAGGTCCATTCCAAATTGAAGGAAAAACTTGGAATCGAAGAAGACGAGGACATCTCAAGGATCAACGCCACTGACCTCGCTTCCACGGTTAAATCTAAAAACATCACTTCTCCTAATCGCATCGCCGTGATTATTGCCGACGGAGAGATCATGAGTCAGGCAGCCAATGGAATTCTCAGTTCAGAAGAATTTGCTCTGGAAATCCGGAAAGCACGGAAGGACGAAAACATCAAAGCTATCGTATTGCGAGTCAATTCACCAGGAGGTTCCATCATAGCTTCGGAAGTCATCTGGAGAGAAATGGCAGAAGCTAAAAAAGTAAAACCGGTTTTCGTATCTATGGGTGAAGTGGCTGCATCCGGAGGATATTATATTGCTGCTCCTGCAGATACAATCGTCGCACAACCCAACACAATCACAGGATCAATCGGGATTTTTGGTTTGATGTTCAATGTGGAAGAGTTGCTCAATGAGAAACTTGGAATCACCACAGATGTAGTAAATACCGGGGAATTGTCGGATTTCATGAATCCCACCAGACCAATGACTGAAGTAGAGCAAAACATCATCCAACGTACTATCGAAGAGGGCTACGAAACATTCATATCCAGAGTGGCAGAAGGAAGAGGGATGAGTCCTGAAGCAGTGAAAGAAGTTGCCTCTGGCAGAGTTTGGACCGGGAATCAAGCCAAGGAAAGAGGATTAGTCGATATCTTGGGAGGACTGGATACAGCTATTGAACTCGCCGCGCTCAAGATCAATGCAGGTGATGATTACCGGGTAGTATATTATCCGGAAGTCAAACCATGGTTTGAAATGATCATGAAAGATCTGGGCAAAAGTGTCAAGACCCAATTGCTAAAAAATGAATTGAAAGAAAACTACAAGCTTTATCAGCAGGTAGAAAAACTGAAAAACTACCAGGGAATTCAGGTCAGAATGCCTCAGGATTTGGTAATCAGATAATAAAAAAAGCGGCTAAGCCGCTTTTTTTTATGGTTTTTGCAATAAGATTAGCCAAGCTTTTTCAACCTCGCCAGCTTCCAGTACCGCTTTTGCTTCCAGATGAAGGTGGTCAGTCCAGGAATCCGGATGATTTTTGAATCTGAGGCGCATCTCCTGAACCAGTTCCGATTCTCCAAAAGAGGCAATCTCATCTGAAGTGGGAAGCTGCTCTACATTTCCCAATCTCCCCAGATTATTTCCTGATAGTATGCTGCTGTTTCTTATCTCAGCGGGTATCTGGTCTATGCCAATCCCCAAAGTTCGGATAGGCTTGGGTATTTTAAAAAGGGAATCTCCGCTTGCACGGCTATACCAATCACCACCCAATCGAGCCACAGCATCCAACTTGTGGGGATCGATCACACCTTGTTCATCGAGAATCTCCTCATTGACATGAGCCACAATCACTTCACAAATCACCAGATTCCCTGCTCCTCCCTGGTCCCCCAGTGCTTTTACTTCATTAACCTTACATTCGAAGGCAATATGTGCTTCTTTTACCCGTGGGGGCTTTACTTCCAAAGATCTCACTGCTGTCAAGCCAGCCTTTTCAAATTCATTGACACCTTTTCCGTATTCGGTACTGGCAAGAGACATTTGCTCCACCAATCCGTAATGCACTACATGGATTACTACCTCGGGCACTTCCTTCACATTTTCCAGCGTATGTTTGGTCGTATTGTCTCGTACTCTTCTGGAAGGAGAAAAGATCAGGATAGCAGGATTAGTACTGAACAGATTGAAAAAACTGAAAGGACTTAGATTTACATTTCCATTTTTGTCGATCGTACTGGCAAAGGCAATCGGTCTGGGCGCAATACTTCCTTGCAGCAATCCATGAAATTCAGGAACGGATAGGTCTTTGGGATAAAAGGTTTTCATTTGATGAAATTAAAACTCAATTTTAATTACTTAAACCATTTTCCAGTATTTAGTTTAGCGCTATTGCATATGAAAAAGATCAACCCCCTTTATTTCAGGACTTTATTTCTACTTTTTTTTATTTCCATTTCCTATTTCTCATTTGGGCAAAATCATAATCTTGCCACATTCAATATCCGCTGGGACAATAAAAATGATGAGGGCAACCTTTGGAAAGATCGCTTACCTCAGATCGCAGCATTGATCCGTTTTCATCAAATATCCCTGCTTGGCACTCAAGAAGGCCTTCATCACCAGCTTGAGCAATTATCGGAAATGCTTGGATATGAATTTATCGGAAAGGCAAGAGATGACGGGCAGCAAAAAGGAGAATATGCCGCAATTTTATTTGATGCCTCGCAGTATAAAGTGTTGGATGAAGGCACTTTCTGGCTTTCTCCAACTCCAGACCAACCAAGCAAAGGCTGGGATGCGGCTTTGAATCGAGTCGGAACCTATGGCAAGTTTGAGGATAATTACGGATCAAAATTCTATGTCTTTAATATCCACTACGATCATATCGGACAGCAGGCAAGAGAAGAAAGCAGCAAGCTCGTGCTGGCACAAATCGAAAAAATCAATCGCGAGCAACTACCGGTAATCTGGATGGGAGATTTCAATGTCACACCGGACAATCCGGCTTACCGTACAATTGTCTCCCGGTACAACTGGAAAGATGCTCGGCTGACAGCCGAAATCTCTTATGGGCCAGCTGGTACATTTACCGGCTTTGACTGGGATAAAATGCCTGATGGAATTATAGACCATATCTTTATTTCAGGTCCAATTCAGGTTATTCGTCATGGGATTCTGACTGATAATTATGGGAAAAAATATCCTTCGGATCACTTCCCTGTCATGGTAGAAGTAAAGTTTTGAAAAAAAAAGGCTATCCCTATAAAAATCGGGATAGCCTCCACTAGATATAATTCAGATTTTAGGGTTCGAGTGCAGTCACCCCTGGCAGCTGCTTGCCTTCCATATACTCCAGCAAAGCTCCCCCGCCAGTGGAAACAAATGAGACTTTGTCTCCAAAGCCGAACTGATTGACAGCTGCAGCAGAGTCACCGCCACCGATCAATGAGTAAGCACCGGACTCTGTTGCCTCGGCTACAGCTTCCGCAATTGCTTTAGTTCCCTTATCAAAAGAATCCATCTCAAATACACCCATAGGTCCATTCCAAAGGATAGTTTTAGATTTTTTGATTACCTCGGCAAATTTTTCCCTGGTTTTAGGCCCGATATCCAATCCCATCCAGCCATCAGGTATGTTACCGCTTTCCACAGTATCCTGTTCGGCATCATTTGCAAACTTTTTAGAAATAACCGTATCGACTGGGAGAATCAAATTCACACCTTTATCCTTGGCCTTTTCCATCAAATCCAATACAAAATCCAACTTATCCTCTTCCAGCAAGGAATCTCCGATTGATCCTCCTTGTGCTTTCGCAAAAGTATAAGACATACCGCCCCCGATGATCAGGTTATCCACCTTGTCCAATAGTCGTTCGATGATCAATATCTTATCAGCAATCTTGGCTCCTCCCATGATGGCCGTATACGGTCGCTCTGGATTTCCGAGAACCTTATCTGCGTTTTTCAGTTCGGACAACATCAGATATCCGCAGGCTTTGTCGTAAAAACAATCGGCGATCACTGCAGTGGAAGCATGAGCGCGATGGGCAGTTCCAAAAGCATCGTTCACATACACATCGCCATGATGAGAAAGTTTCTCAGCGAAATCTTTATCTCCTTTTTCTTCTTCCTCATGAAATCTCAAGTTTTCGAGCAATAATACTTCACCCGGTTTTATCTCAGTCGAAAGCATGTTAGCTTCTCGTCCGATGCAATCCGGTGTCCATTTTACAGGTTGCCCCAATAATTTTTCCAAGCTCACTCGGACATGTCGAAGTGAATATTTGTCTTCAGGACCACCTTTAGGTCTACCTAAGTGAGACATCAATACTACTGAACCTCCATCCTTCAAAATTTTCTTGATAGTAGGAATAGCGGCCTGGATTCGGGTGTCATCCGTGACGTTGCATTTGTCATCCAAAGGCACATTGAAGTCCACTCGTACAAGTGCTCTCTTATCTTTAAAACTAAGATTGTCTATATTTTTAATTCTTGGATTCATAAATTGCTTTGTAAGGAGTTTATAAAAATACTGGGTCTAATTTATCAAGAATTGAGACAAAAATCGACTTTTGGACATGATCAATTTTGAAAAATAAGCGGATTAACTCTTCGCTGCTGCCCTTCTGAGTCGGTCATTGATAGCTTTCCCGAGACCGATTTCAGGCATGATTTCCGCCAAAATCACATCAACTCTTCGCTCATCCAACTGTCTCATATAAGAAAACAGATTAGCTGCAGCCTCCTTCAGATCGGCTTTTGCACTAAGCATCAATTGTTTGTGATCGGGAATTTGCGCCCATTTTTTATCCAAAGAAAGTACCCCAAAATTCACTCCATCACTGATTAATTTTGGCACCAGCACTTCAAGATTTCCCAATACAAACCGGGTCGTCGGTGCGTAATGACTTTCCAAAAGCCCAGGTGCCTGTGGATTGGATGAGCTGTGATCTTTGATCTGAACCTGACCTACCAAAGCCTCGATTGCATTTATTTCCAGCCCTCCCAATCGATAGACTGTGACTTGATCTTCCTCCAGTCCCACAATAGTGCTCTCCAGACCTACTTGGCAAGGGCCACCATCTAGAATCATCGGGATTTTATCACCCAATTGGGCCGCTACATGACTCGGAAGAGTGGGGCTGATGTAGCCAAAAGGATTCGCACTTGGTGCAGCCAGCGGAAAATCCAGCTTTGATAGCAAATCCAGAGTAAGTGTATGATCAGGCACCCGAACAGCTACACGATCAAGGCCAGAGGTGACCAAATCTGGAATTCGGGCCGATTTGGGAAGTAGTAATGTCAATGGACCAGGCCAATACGCTTCTGCAAGTTTTTGCAGGGGAGCTGGAAATTCCGAGATATAGGATTCCAACTTTGAAATGTCCGGGAGATGAATAATCAGAGGATCAAAACTAGGTCTGTTTTTGGTTTCAAAAATGGAAGCCACTGCAATCGGATTCAGCGCATTTCCAGCTAGGCCATAGACAGTCTCTGTGGGTATGGCAACCAATTTCCCCGTTTCGAGCAGCCTTTTAGCAAGTTCTAAATCCGTAGAAATCTCCGCCATTTTTATTTACAAAAATCCTCTATCCAAGTTTTTGCCTCAGTATATCCCAGTGATAGGGCCATTTTCAAATCTGCACACCCTTCTTCCTTTTCCCCCAGCGCACTCATACGGGTCACTCCAAGCAGGTAATAGGCAGCCCCATTTTTATTGTCAAGATTCACTGCGTTGGTCAGGGATTCCATAGCTCCTACTGGATCATTATTTCCCAACTGCGCCTTACCCTTATTGAAATAGACTAATTCCTGATTTGGATTGACTTGAAGAGCCGCATCAAAATCCAAGATTGCATCCTCATAAGCTTCCATGCCCAAAAGGGCAAGTCCCCTATTGTAATAAATGTCAGTCTGAGAAGGATCCAATCGATTCGCCATATTGTAATCAGAAACTGCAGCCTTAAAATTCCCCAACTCCAAATTAGCGTTACCGCGATTAAACCAAGGTTTGTAAGAAACAGAATCCGACTCAATAGCTTTGCTAAATACAGGAATGGCCTCTTTGTAGTTTTCCAGTTGAAAAAGTGCGACTCCTTTCGCGTTCAAAGCCTGGCTACTCGTGGGATTTTTATCCAAAATCCGATCAAAGTAGCTGATTGCTTCAGTCCAGGATTGAGAATCCATTTTTTCGATTCCGGCAGTCATCAATTCTTCTTCACTAGGACTACAACCTACCAATGCCAGTGCGGCAAGTGCTATAATTAAAAGCTTTTTCACAGGATAAAATTTTGGACAAAGATAAGGGATGCCCTTTTTGAATTAGGCTTAGGAGGAAAGTTTCTGCCGAAATTCTGACGGAACCGGCGTTGGTTTCATCGTCTGCATATCCACTGATACCATCACGCATTTGCAATGAGAAAAAGTCACCGATTCACCATTTTTGGTAAAACCTATAAGATATTGCTCGATATCAAAAGAAGAGTTTCCTAAGCGAGTGCATTTTACAAGGCATTGTACCTGATCCTCCAGGTGAATGGGTTTATAATAATCTATTTCGATCCGACCGACTACCGTACCGATAGTCATCACATTCCAGTCGCATAAATCATTTAGAAAAGACGCTCGGGCGTGCTCATAATAGCTGAAGTAGATGCCATTGTTGACATGCATATACCCATCAATATCTGAAAAACGAATTTGAACAGGAATGACAAAGTCAAACTCTTCGGAAAGAGATGCCGGATCTGATGACTTCATGGATTAAAGAAGAATTTCAGATTTACTGGTTTTTTCGAGCATCCGGAGGATAGAAGGATTATATCCAATCACATCCTGTACTGAATCAAAAGCTACCCAAGCCAAGGAAATACTTTCGTTGCTTTTCTCTAGGGGTTCGGTGATATCGGCCTCCAAGATATACCTCACATCATAATGAAAATGCTCCGGCACGTGAGAGCGTTCGGGAATAATATGCTTATCCAGGTCAAAAATGGTCTTATCCACAAAACTCAGACTTTTGAGCCCACTTTCTTCTTTGGCCTCATTCATACTTACTTCCAGCAGGTTTTCATTGCCATCTGCATGTCCACCTAGTTGAAGCCACCGTCCCAATTTACGGTGAAGAGTCAGCAAAGTATGGGTTCGCTTGCGGTTGACTATCCAGGCAGAAGCGGTAAAATGCCCCTCCAGGCGCTCCCGCTTGTAAGCTAGAGGATCTCCTGTCAATAAGATAAAATCAGCTATAAATCTCGATTCCTCCTCGTAGGGAGTTCGGTATTTATTGAGTTGCTCGCTAAATTCCTGTCTGTTCATTTATCTTTTTTCAAATAATCTATCCATAAACTCATCGAAAGGCTTGGGATCTTCATACAATCTGTCAGAGTAAAAAGTCACCAAAACTTTCAGGTAACTAGGGTGATTATTATGGGTTACTTTTTCGATTGCGACATTGCCATAGAGCTGTGATATGAGTGCATCCATTTCTGGCAATTGTAGCGGAGGTTTGAAATAAAACTTCTCTGTGGATCTTACCTGCTCATTGATTTCTTCCAATTTGCGGTCTAGACTCACCTTCTTATACCCCAAAGCTAGAACTCGTTGGCCAAAAGCCAAGAAAAGCATGGAAAATGTTTGCGGGGTGATCGGCTCCTCGTAGGATATGGCAAAACCTTTGGCATACTTCGAATCCAAAATATGGACTTGAGGTGATTCCTCAGCAAGTTGTTTTTTTAATTGGTAGTTTTTGTAGATGATTTCAAACAGCTGTCTACCCTCCGCGCCCTCGGACCAGGCTAATGCCTTCTTTTCATCCAAGTCGCTGGATTCAAAGTTTTCTTTATAGTTCATTGGAATTTTTTCCGATGGTTTGAAAACTTTTTGATACAATTCATCGAAGAAATTACCCATTTGTCGCTATTGTAAATCTGCCTGAGGCATGTTGAAGGATGAGCCCTTCATCCTCTAATTTTCTGAGGATTTTGAGATTTTTTTCGGATGTCGGTAGGTTCAGTTGCTCAAAAACCTGTCTTTCTGTTAACTCCCTATGATTGGCTAAAGTTTCGATAATCCTGTTTTTGAGCTTAATCTCGCTAGTTTCGGGACTTTTTGATTTCCGCTCCTCAATACACCAATCGCAAATCCCACAGACCTGATCGGCTGTTTCACCGAAATATTCCTGGATAAACTGGGTTCTGCAGATCAGGTTTTGATGACCATAGGCAACCATTTTTGCGGCCTTTTCTAAGGTGAGCTCCCTGCGGAGTTTGATCCGACTGAAGTTAAGCGGGAGTTTCCCAGCATCGTACCGAGGAGTCAAAAAGGTAACCTGTGGCTTATCCTTACGCTGATCATAAACCATCACTTCAAGTTTTTCCAACTGCTGAAGAGATTTGATCAAATCAACCTCTTTCATCTCGAGGGACTTTGCCAATTTGGCTTCATTGATTGAAATGTATTCAGAAAAGACATTTCCCCCGTAGGTTCGCATGATGATCTTGACTACCGGATCCAGCTTAGCATAGGCAATCTGAACTTCATACAGCCTGGCTGGATCGACCGAAAAATGAATTTTGGAGGGAGAATAATAACTTTCACTCAAACCTATAAAGCCTTCTTCCTCCAAAACCTTGAGCGCGTAAAAAGTTTCCAGAACACCCAGATTATAGGTAAGGGCAAATTCATTCCACTGAAAATCAAAGCTGCTCAACATATTGCTGCCGACTGCAATCCTGAAATAATTTGCCAGACATTGATACACCCTGCGAATGAATTCCACGGGGGGATAGACCAATGCTGCACGCTCCAGAACTTGTTCAAAATCCTGTTCATTAGCTAAAAGTACGGCATAAGCTTTTTTACCATCCCTGCCTGCGCGACCAGCTTCCTGATAATAGTTTTCAAGATTTTCTGGAATATCGCTGTGTATGACCACTCTGACATCCGGCTTGTCAATTCCCATCCCAAATGCGTTGGTACTGACCATTACCCGGATTCGATTGGATTTCCATGCTTCTTGTTTTTGATTGCGGTCCTCCATTGAAAGACCGGCATGATAGGCTCCAGCAGAAATACCCAGTTGCTGCAGGGACCTGGCTATCTGCTGAGTAGATTGGCGATTCCTAACATACCAAATCGCTGAACCTGGGATTCTGCTCAGAATTTCAACTCCTTTTTCCATCTTGTTTTCGATGAGCCGCACGCTGTAGCTTAGATTTTCCCGGGCAAAACTTTTTCGGAAAAATGCCGGATCCTTCATTTCCAGCTTCTCTTGTATATCCTTACAGACAGAAAGTGTTGCAGAAGCCGTCAATGCCAAAACTGAAATCTGGGGGTGATAAACGCGGATGTTCGCAATTTCCAAATAAGCAGGACGAAAATCATAACCCCATTGGGAGATACAATGTGCCTCATCTATAGCGATCAGATTGACATTCATCTGCCTAAATCGCTCAATAAACAGCTCGGATTTTAAGCGTTCTGGAGAGACATATAGAAATTTATAATCTCCATAAATGCAATTGTCCAATACCCGGTCAATCTCACGCAGGCTCATCCCGGAGTAGATTGCAGCGGCTTTAATTCCTTTGGATTTCAATCCATCTACCTGATCTTTCATCAGGGCAATTAAAGGGCTAACGACAATACAAATCCCTTCCTTTACCAATGCCGGCACTTGAAAGCACATGGATTTTCCTCCACCAGTTGGCAAAAGTGCAAGCGTATCCTTTCCCTCCAATACAGATTGGACGATCAGATCCTGCACTGGCCTAAAATCGGGGTGCCCAAATACCTGCTGAAGGATTTCTTTAGCTTTATGGAGCATTTACCATTCTGGTTTCGTTTTCTGAAGAAAAGCTGCAATCCCTTTCTTACAATCTTCATGCGCCCTTGCTCTTGCATTCAATTCAGCCGCATATTCCAGAGATTTTTCCCGCTCCGCGCGATTCAATTCCCGCAGGAGATTTTTGGTTTCGGACATGGAGAAGGACGAATTTTTTTCAATGAGTTTTAGGGCAAATTCCCGAACCTT
This sequence comes from uncultured Limnohabitans sp., assembly GCA_964521585.1. Taxonomy (GTDB): domain Bacteria; phylum Bacteroidota; class Bacteroidia; order Cytophagales; family Cyclobacteriaceae; genus Algoriphagus. The sequence continues at coordinate 50,815 of CAZFSC010000003.1, read as the reverse complement.
TTGCGTAAGAAAATCAGAACCAATTACTTCGGTAATCAAACCCAATTCCGCAGCTTTGGAAGAAGAAATTAACTCTCCCGAAAGCAATAACTCCTGAGTTTTGGCTCCGCCGATTTGATCTTTTAGAAAGACAGATACCAAAGCCGGGACAAAACCAATGGCTACTTCCGTATAGCCAAAGAGCGCTTCAGGAACTGAAAAGGCAAAATCGCAGACAGTGACCAACCCACATCCTCCAGCTAATGCATGACCCTGGATGGAAGCGATGACTATTTTTGGAAAATTGTAAATAAGATCAAAAAGCGATTTAAGCCTCCGGCTGTCTTCCAGATTTTCTTCGTAGGTGAATCCTTGCAAGGACTGCAAATATGCCAAATCAGCACCGGCACAGAAAGCTTTTCCCTCAGCTTGCAAGATGACCACTTTCACTTGCTCACTGGCTTTCAATTCTTCAAAAGCAGTTATCAAACCTGAAATCAACTCAGGACTTAATGCATTTCTTTTATCAGGACGGTTGAGTGTAATAAAGCCTATTCGATCGGCCACATGGATTAGTACTGGTTGATTCATCTTTGGGATTCGTGTTTTTCATCAAGTTAGGTTCAGAAAAATGCATTGCCAACAAAGCAGTTAAAAAACTATCCTAAAAGCAGCATTTCCCAGCTTCAGGGAATCACTATACTCGATCATTTGCCATTTCTGATCACGCCAGATTTCGATTTTACTGGGTTTTTCCTCCCCAAAGAAAAGGCCCGATTCAGACTTATTCAAATAAACCGGAGAAGGATACAATCGATAAAAACCCGGTTCATCGGGTATCCGGTAAAGGTAGTCAGGAGTTTGATCCCATCCTTGGGATATCCGATTCGGATTTACATGATAGCCCAAATCTTCAACTTGGATACTTTGATTCCAGGAATAAAGCTTTCCGTCAAAGCTGAAATCCAAAGCAAACCCTTCCTTCGCACTGTATACGATCATTTGACGCGCAGGCACTTTAATTTCATCAAACAACTGTATCGCTGACCAGAAGAAAACCAGAATGAAAACAAAATAGACCAGATTTTTGCGTTTGGAATGTAACCAGGAAGCCCAGATCAAAAGTAAAACCCAGATCAGAATCATAGTGGACAGGGTAATGGTTAAGTGCTCCAATTTTCCTCCGGGAATCATTTTTATTAAGTGAATAATGAAATTTTGGAGATAAATCAATTTAGATAAAATCCAGCCTAGCGCCTCACCCAAATAGGGAATCCACCCGAAAATCATCAATGGCACGCCAACTTGCATGATCAGGAAAGATATGGGAATGACAATAAGATTACCCAGTAAAAAGTATGTGGGAAACTGGTGAAAATAGAATATGGAAAGCGGAAAAGTCGCCAACTGTGCTGCTAGACTGACACTGATCAGCTGCCAAACGTACTCCCAAAACCGATTGGGGGGCAGCCACCAATTCAGGATCAATGGTTGTATCAAGACAATCCCTGCCACTGCAAGGTATGAAAGCTGAAAGCCTACCTCAAAAATAACTTCCGGATCAATCACGATCATCAGGATGGCCGAGAAAGCTAAAATATTGAAAATCGAGGGTTTTCGCTCGCGCATTTGACCTAACGAAAGCAAGCTGAACATCGTGGCTGCCCGGACTACAGAGGGAGAAAGTCCAGTAAGAAAGGCATACACCCAGATCAGAAAAATAACCGCCAAAAAATAGACATGGAGCCATTTTTTTGGAAGCTTCAGGGGTTTGACCAACATTAGAAAAAGGGCATAAATAATACCCACATGCAGCCCTGAAACTGCCAATATATGCATGACACCAACTTGGGTATATCCTTCCCGAATTGCTGGATCCAAATTTTGCTTCTGTCCCAACAACAAAGCCAATGCAATCTGCTCAGACTCCTTATCGGGGATTTTATCCCTGAGGAGACTGGCTATTCCAAATCTGACATGGGATAGCAAGTAGTCAAATTTAGAAGAGGAAGAGTCCAGCGCCACATAATTTGACGATAAGAACTGCCGATAAAAGATCCCCTTCCGTGCCAGAAAAAACCGATAATCAAACTCATGCGGATTTATCGGAGGAGGAATAGGTTCGGGGCTCTTTTTGACCCAGAGCAACTGCCCTGGGAGCAGGGGGACTTGATTTTGATGATAGACAAGCACCTTTGTATCCACTTCCTGCCAAGATCCTCCTTTCAAAACGGACTTGACCTGAAGAAGATTTTCAAACGAATTGGACTTCTCCGTGTCATATTGAGTCACCTCGCCCAAATATTCATTTACACCTAAAAAAGTATTCTCATCGGACAGCTGCGATTCTTTTAGCCTGACCAAAAAAATGCCTAAAAGAAAAATCAAGCCGTAAGCTATTCCAGACAGGAGAAAAGTATTTCGAGGGGACTTTCGCTTTTGCAAAATCAAGAAATAGCTAATCCAGCCAAAAGCCAAAAGAACTCCTACAAAACCAATTTCAAAAATCGGAAATCTTCTTGCCAATAAAATTCCAGCGATCAGAATCGGGAGGTACTTTAAAAAAGGATAGTCAGCAAACCTCATTTGAAAAAAAATCAGAAATTAAATTACAAAATTAAGCGCATAAAAAAAGCCCCTAAATGGGGCTCAGAAATTAATTTTTGAGTTTCTTAAAATCGGTAACCGATGCTAAATCCTCCGTTCAGCTCTACTCTGGTAAATCGATCTGCGACTTCATCGCTGAAACCTCTTGCTACGCTGATGTAAGGTCCAAAAGCGAAACTATTGGAGAATTCCCATTTGTATCCGCCTCCTACACCCAGCATAAAGGCATTCATATTGGTCGTGACCACCGATCCATCTACCACCTCCTCAAAATCTCCAAAACGAAGCTTGGCCAACGGGAAGAGAATAAATCTTCCGTTTATCTCATTTCCAAAATAGAAATTCATGCTGGCCTGGATAGAATTAGTTTTGTAGTTTTTTCCGTCATTTTGGGAATTGTAACCGAATCGATCATTGATGTGTAGCTGAAAATCCAAAGAATGATCATTGCTCAAGAATCGCTCGTATCCCACCTCGATTGATCCCAAGACAATTAGATTGAGAAAATTCACTTTCACTTCATTGCCAAACCCCTGTGCAGATTCTGAACTGCTGGAAATCACGTTTTGGGAGTAAGAAGAAACAGAAAATATACTTAAAAAGAATAGGGCTAATATGATTTTTTTCATCTTGCAGTAGTTTAATAATTAATTGGATTGATTTATTTCAATACCATTTTAAAATGTTGAATGTTACATTCTTCAAAGATCTCGCCGACTTTTTGAAAGCCAAATTTGGCATAGAGTGGTACTGCTTCTAACTGAGCATGTAAATATATTGTTTTGGAGGCTGTATCTGCATGCATGGCAATATCCTTTAAAACTGCCGATACCAAAGCTTGTCCTGCCCCCTTACCTCTTTCTTCCTGAAGGACCGCAAAACGCTCAAGTTTAATCCCATCAGAAGTGAATCGCCATCGGCAAGTTCCAATGGGCTGTCCATCCCTTTTTGCTAAAAAGTGATTTGAAATATCTTCAAACTGATCATACTCCTCATTCTTGTCGACTCCTTGTTCGATCACAAAAACCTTTTCGCGGATTTCAAAAGCCTTTTCAAGTGCCTTCTGATCTGATATTTTTTCTACTTGCAGACTCATTTCTAGCTACATCTTTGAGTTCTTGGTCTTTTTCATAAGCTTCGATGATGGCTTTTACCAATTTGTGACGGATCACATCTTTACCGCTTAGACTGACCACTCCGATTCCTTTGACTCCATCCAGGATCTTGAGTGCTTCTGCCAGCCCGGATTTTTGCCGTACCGGAAGATCCACCTGAGTCTGGTCTCCTGTGATGATCACTTTGGAGTTTGGACCCATACGGGTCAGAAACATCTTGATCTGTTCACTGGTAGTATTTTGAGCTTCGTCGAGCAAGACAAACGCATCATGGAGTGTTCTCCCGCGCATGTATGCCAGAGGAGCAATCTCAATTACCCTGGTTTCCTGATAATATTTCAGCTTTTCAGGTGGAACCATATCCTGAAGTGCATCATAAATCGGTCTCAAATAAGGATCCAATTTCTCCTGCAGATCCCCCGGAAGAAAACCCAGGTTTTCTCCAGCCTCGACGGCCGGTCGCGTGATAATGATCCTTTTTACTTCGCGATTTTTTAGCGCGCGCACTGCCAAAGCTACAGCGATATAGGTCTTTCCAGTACCTGCAGGCCCCAAAGCAAATACGAGATCGTTTTTCATTGCTGCCTCGACCAGTTTTCGCTGATTCGGAGATTTTGGCTTGATGACCAATCCTTTGTTGCCAAAGACAATCACTTGATCCCGATTGGCTTCTTCAAAAGGAATTCCTTCCACGTCAAGATAATCTTTCACATTTTCGGGAGTCAGATGCCCAAATCGATCAAAATGGGAAAGCAGGAGATTGATTACATCGTTGATCCTTAAAATTTCAGGAGCTCCTCCTTGGATTCGGATCTCATTTCCTCTGGAAATTATTTTACTTTGGGGGAATGCGGAGGCAATTTGCCTGATATTCTCATTTGCCTGACCTAAAAATTCTGCCAGGGGGACATTTTCTAATGTGATTACTTTTTCGACCAAGCTGCTGTATTGATTTAATTTTTCTTTGAGGGCTAAAGATTAAAATTTCTATTTTTGTTCGAATCCCTCCTTAACAAAAGTACAAAATTTTAATTGACTTGCTTCTATGGCATTAGTGACATTCCTCTCAGATTTCGGGGATCAAGATTATTACGTACCAGCGGTTAAAGCTAAAATATTAGCAATTAACCCACAGCTAAATATCATCGATTTATCTCACCATATCACTCCTTTTGATTTGGCACACGCTGCCTTTATTTTGCGATCCACTTTTCGGGACTTCCCTAAAGGGACGGTTCATCTGGTGGCAGTCAATACCACCGGCAGTATTACCCATGGATATATCGGAGTCAAACTGGAGGAGCATATTTTCATAGGACCAAATAATGGCATCCTTAGTCTACTTGCTGATCAGGATCCGGGGATAATGGTGCAGTTTGCAGATATTCACTTAAAAGACTCAACCTTCCCTACAAAAGACATCCTTGCGCCCATTGCGGGTAAAGTCGCCAGCGGCGCATCGATCCACGACTTCGGCGGTCCATTGACTAATTTCAGAAAACTGATGCCCCGGCATCCAAAAGCCACTCGGGAACAGATTGTAGGTCATATCCTTCGGGTAGATCCTTATGGTAACCTGATCACCAATATCAGGAGAGATATTTTTGAAAAATTAAACACCGGCAAATTCACAATCGACTTTGGCAGGGAAACCCTGAATAAATTAAACAAAGGCTACGATCAGGTGGAGCCTGGAGATTGCTTTGCCTTTTTCAACAGTCTGGACCTACTGGAAATCGGGATTTCTCATGGCAATGGCGGAAGCCTCTTGGGACTCAGATACGATAATGTGGTATATATAAATTTCGAAAGCTGATGTTGATCCGTATCGTGCGTATGACTTTTGAACCGGAAAAAGTATCCGATTTTTTGAAAAATTTCGAAGAAAACAAGAAGGCTATCCGGAATTTTCCGGGCTGTCAACACTTAGAACTTTGGCAGGATGAAAATGAGAAAAATATTTTGCTCACTTACAGTCACTGGGAAAGCGAAAAAGCATTAAACCAATACCGTGATTCTGAGCTTTTTAAAACAGTATGGCGCTATACTCGATCTTTATTTTCTGCACCTCCCACTGCTTTCAGTTCAAAAAAATTACAGGAAGTGGTTTTCTGAGGTTGTAGGAAAAAGAATTTGTTTTCATATTTGCAACCCGTTAGCGAATCAACGGAACCGAGTTTGAGGAAAAGTCAAACTTACCAAAAGCCCAGATGGCGGAATTGGTAGACGCGTTGGTCTCAAACACCAATGCCTTCGGGCGTGCCGGTTCGACTCCGGCTCTGGGTACAGAAAACCCCTTCAGAAGCAATTTTGAAGGGTTTTTTTTTTAAATATAAAGACCCGCATCGCTGCGAGTCTTCTATTTTTCCGGATTTCTAATTGCCTCTCAATATCTCCATCGGAGGCTGATTGATGATTTTTCG
>CAZFSC010000003.1:0-44591 GCA_964521585.1 uncultured Limnohabitans sp. | reverse complement strand
CGGATTTCTAATTGCCTCTCAATATCTCCATCGGAGGCTGATTGATGATTTTTCGGCCATTGAGCCAACCAAGTACAATGGTCAGACCCGTGATGGCTAAGTATAGAATTCCAGCATCCAGCCAAGCCCCTCTAAATTGCATATTGAATACAAACTCGCTCAATAGCCAAGTTGCTCCAAACGAGAGAATAATCCCAGAAAGGGATGCCAGACTTCCCAGAAAGAAATATTCCAAAGTATTGATTTTGCTAACGGTAGCCGAACTAGCTCCCAGGGTTCGGAGCAGGATACTTTCCCGCATCCGCTGGTATTTGCTGATGATCAGAGAGCTGATCAAAACCAATATTCCAGTAGCAATACTGAAAAAGGCCATAAACTGAATCACAAAGCTGATTTTCCCCAAAATCTCTTCCAATGTCTCGACAATCATACCCAGATTGATGACGGAGATGTTCGGAAATTGCCGTACTATCTCCCGCTGTACATCGGCCGCCTGCCGATCGGTTTTGGTTTTAGTAATCAACACATGGAATTTAGGAGCCTGCTCCAGAACCCCTGAAGGAAACAGCACTATAAAATTGGTTGAAACCTGATTAAACTTGACTTCCCGAAAACTTCCTACGTAGGTTTTGATCGGTCGACCCTGTACATTGAAGATAATTTCATCTCCGATTTTAATATTATTCCCTTCTGCGAAGCCCTTTTCGAAGGAAACAAAAACACTATCTCCCCGGGTGCCGAGCGGCATAAGTTCACCCGCCGCAAGTGTCTCTGTATCAGTCAACGTATCGCGGTAAGTCACCCGAAATTCCCGATTATAAATCCATCGAGAATAATCTTCCTCATCCGGTAAGTCTTCATTTTCTTGCTTGTCGATGCCATTGATTTCGTCTAGTTGCATGGTTACAATCGCCACTTCCTGCATAATCGGAAGATCTTTTGAGGTGATTGCTTTACGCACTTGGTTCAATTGGGAAGTCTGGATATCAAACATCAGCATATTGGGCTGATCCTCTTTGTCTGCAAATCTAGCCTCCTCCAATAATTGATTCTGGAGAAAAAAGAGTGTGGAAATCATCGCAGTTCCCAATCCGATAGTGGCTATTAAAGAGACTGTCTGGTTATTTGGACGGTATAGGTTAGCCAAGGATTGTCGTAGGGTGTATTCGAACGAAAGAGGAAGAAATCGTCTTACAGCCCAAATAATCAGCTGGGCAACTCCCCATAAAATTCCGAACGCAAAAACCACAAAACCGGTAAATCCAAAGGCCAGTTTAACATCCGTAAGAAGGTAATAACTGAATCCCCAAATGAAAGCTAAGATTCCCACGATCACCAGCCACCTTAGAGGGTCTTTGAGAAATTTTGTGTCCGCAGTTTCCGGTCTCAAGGTAGCCATTGGAGACACATTTCTCACTTTTAGAAGCGGTAAAAGCGCAAACAAAACTGAAACAAAAAGACCGGTAATAATGCCAAAGCCTATAGAAAGCCAGGATATTTCAACAGAAACCTCCACAGGTAGAAAATCTGCAAAAACCACAGGCAGAACAAATTGCAGTAAAGTACCAAGCACAGCTCCAAGTATAGCGCCGACCAATCCCATAATTTTTATCTCGGTGAGATAAATCAAAAGGACATCTCTGGAGGAAACCCCCAGACATCTTAACACAGCTACCGAAGCCAACTTTTCTTTAACAAATACATTAACTGCACTGGCAACCCCGACACAGCCCAAGAGCAATGCGATAAAAGCTACCAGGCTCAGGAAATTAGACAGATTTGAAAATGATCTGCCTGTCGATCGCTTCCGATCTTCTACTGTATCCGCGTCAATTCGCTCGATTTCCCATTTATCCTCAAACGGCTTAATCAATAACTCCACATCGGTATTTTCCTCAAATACAAAATAGCGGTTGTAATTGACTCGGGATCCATATTGGACCAAACCGGTCTCCTCGAGATATGCTTTGGGAATATAAACTGCAGGTGCCACGGTGGCCGTAATACCGGTCTGACCTGGAACACTCTGAAGCTCTCCTACCACTTCAAACTCCACTTCACCGACTTTGATAAAATCACCAACCTGAGCATCAAACTGTGCCATCAGCGTTTTTTCTACCAAGGCTTTTTTACCACCTGACCGGAAATCTGCATCGCCTGAAGCTGGCAAGGTCTCGAATGAGCCATAAAATGGAAACTCCCCTTCCAGGGCCCTTACCTGCGTCAGCCTGCTGGCTCCGGTTTTGGGGTAAGCTACCATGGAACCAAAGTTCACCTCCGAAGCCATTTTTTTCGCGAGCGTATCTATTGGCTGTTCGCCTACCGGTTTGTTATTTTCTAAGACCAGATCTGCTCCCAGCAATTCCTTTGCTTGATTGTCAATGTCTGCCGTGAGATTTTCCCCAAAGGAGCTTATCGCAACCAAAGCGGCAATTCCTACGACAATGGAAGAAACAAAAAGCAATAATCTGGAGATGTTTTTACGGAAATCCCGAAAAGCCATCTTTATAATCCATCCAAAATCAGGCATGCGCGTCCTCCTGTATTTTACCTCCCTTGATATGAATGATTCGTTGGGTTTTGGCCGCCAACTCGAGATCATGCGTTACCAAAACTAAAGTCGTTCCTTCTTCTTTATTCAAATCAAAAATCAATTTCTCGATCATTTCGCCAGTTTCGGTATCTAGATTACCGGTAGGCTCATCGGCAAAAAGGATTTTAGGTTCATTGGCAAATGCCCTGGCAATCGATACTCGCTGCTGCTCTCCGCCGGAAAGTTGAGTCGGATAGTGTGTGCCACGATCTCCTAATCCGACCTTTTCCAATAATTCCTGAGCCTTCTTCCTGGCGTCTTTCCGCTTTTTCAATTCCAGTGGCACCATGACATTTTCCAGCGCAGTAAGGGTGGGGAGAAGCTGGAAATTTTGAAAAATAAAACCCACATTTTGATTTCTAACAGCAGCTCGCTGATCTTCAGATAGATTCTCCAAGACATTTCCATTGAGATTGACTGAACCGGTAGAACCGGAATCCAATCCTGCAGCAAGTCCCAATAAGGTGGTTTTACCCGAGCCGGATGGACCTACGATGGCCAAAGTTTCTCCGGCTTGGATTTCAAAATTCACATCGTCCAATACCGTCAGTTTCCGACTCCCGCTTTGATAAGTCTTACTGAGATTTTTTATAGAAAGTATATTCATTGATTAGTATTTGTTGTCAACATATTCATCTTAAAACGGCTTCAATTCTGCTTTGTTAGAATGGTCAAAACCGAACACTCAATCTATAAATAACAGCATTTCAAATAAATGTTTGATGAAAAATTAGACCAATGGTTTTATTATAAAAAAGATGGAAAAAAATCACTCCTTCCAAAAAACCTGACTAACGGCTGAACTTTTTCATATTATTTGCATTAGTTTATGCTAAAGTCCTCCCTTTATGAATTCTATGAAAAATGTGTTTTCACTTTTCCTGATCGGTAGCATCGGATTGTTTGGTTGCAATACTGAACCAAAGGAAAAATCGGAAACAATTATTGAAAAAACAGAAGAACCCGCTGCTTCTTCTGATCAAAAGCTGATTCTTTTTTTCGGAAATAGCCTGACTGCAGGATATGGGATTGATGAGGATGATTCTTTTGCCGGGCTCACCCAAAAACGGATCGACAGCCTTGGCTTGGACTATAAAGTGATCAACGCTGGCCTTTCCGGAGAAACTACGGCTGGAGGATTGAGTCGACTGGATTGGTTTCTCGAAGAAAATCCTGAGATTTTTATTCTGGAGCTGGGGGGAAATGACGGCCTTCGCGGAATTGAATTGACAGAGACCAAAAAAAATCTCATGGCGATCATCGATAAGGTTCGCTCTAAATCTCCCGATACAAAAATCATCCTTGCCGGCATGCAAATCCCCCCAAATATGGGTCAGGAATATAGTTCTGAATTCAAGGAAATTTATCCGGAAGTCGCCGAAACCAAAAATGTGATCCTGATTCCATTTCTACTGGAAAACGTGGGAGGCATCCCGGAACTCAACCTTCCTGATGGAATTCATCCGACCGAGGAAGGTCACCAAATTGTCTTCGAGACGGTGTGGCCGTATATTCAACAGAATATGGAAAATTCCTAAAAATGATTTCATTCTCACTTTAAAATCAATATCCTGAGGTAAAACCGAAATAGTTTGGTTAAAATGGCTTTATAAACTTGTGTTTTCAATGCTATTTTTTTTGTCTTATATTTTCAACTTCATTAAAATTTTTAACAAATGAGCTTTCAAATACAATCCTCTGGTGAGCCCTATGATGTAATTATTGTAGGGTCAGGTGCAGGTGGAGGCATGGCTTCCAAAATTCTCTCTGAAGCCGGTTTGGCGGTGGCAGTTGTCGAAGCTGGAGGTGATTTTGATCCTGCTAAAGAGGAGGATCGTACGCAGCTTCGCCCACCCTGGGAATCCATCCGAAGGGGAGCCGGAACAAGAATCCGACCATTCGGAGATTTCGATGCTGCCATAGGTGGCTGGGACATCGAGGGTGAACCCTATACCAGAAAAAACGGGACCGAATTTGATTGGTTCCGATCCAGAATGGTAGGAGGAAGAACCAATCACTGGGGAAGAATATCCTTAAGATTTGGACCGAATGATTTTAAGCGAGCCAGTATCGATGGCTTGGGAGACGATTGGCCGATTGGCTATGAGGATGTCAAGCCTTATTATGATAAAGTTGACAAATTGATCGGGGTATTCGGAAGCAAAGAAGGAATTTTCAACGAGCCGGATGGCTTTTTCCTTCCTCCTCCCAAGCCAAGGCTTCACGAACTCTTTATCAAAAAGGGAACAGATAAAGCGAATATACCGATGATTCCTTCTCGGTTATCCATTCTCACTCGACCTGTCAATAATGATCGAGGTGTCTGCTTTTTCTGTGCACAGTGCAATCGGGCATGTCAGGCTTACGCTGATTTTTCGGCGGGAACCTGCCTTGTACATCCTGCCATGAAAAAGGGCAAAGTGGACTTGTTTACCCATAGCATGGTACGCAAAGTTACCACGGATGACAGCGGTAAGGCCACAGGAGTGTCCTTTGTCAACAAAGCGGATATGAAGGAATATAAACTGAACTCCAGAGTAGTAGTCTTGGGAGCATCTGCCTGCGAATCTTCCCGCATCCTGATGAATTCCAAATCAAAAGCATTTCCCGATGGAATAGGCGCAAGTTCCGGCACACTTGGTCGCTATCTTCACGATTCTACCGGGGCAAGCAGGATGGGAATCATGCCAGACCTGATCAATAGAGATCGCTACAATGAAGACGGTGTCGGTGGCATGCACATGTATACCCCCTGGTGGCTTGACAATAAAAAATTGGATTTTGCACGAGGATATCATATCGAATACTGGGGAGGCATGGGCCAGCCTTCTTACGGAACAGGAATGGGTATGGACACCATGCGCAAGTATGTGATCGACGAGTTTGGAAAGCCTAGTCCAAATGGCGGCTATGGAGCAGGGTTGAAAAAGGACATTAAGGCACTCTATGGATCTACCTTCGGAATGTCCGGGCGTGGAGAAAGCGTTCCACGCTATGATAATTATTGCGAAATCGATCCTAACGTAGTGGACAAATATGGCATTCCGGTTCTTCGATTCAATTACAACTGGACCGATCAGGAAATCCTTCAGGCCAAACACATGCAGGACACGTTCGAAGAAATTTTGACCAACGCCGGCGCTACACTTTTGGGAGAAAAACCAGGGGCAGACACCAAATACGGACTCGCTGCTCCAGGCAGGATTATCCACGAGGTAGGTACAACGCGCATGGGGAATGATCCTAAAACTTCTGTCTGCAATTCCAATTCTCAGGTGCACGACTGCAAAAATGTGTTTGTGGTAGACGCAGGTACTTTCGTTTCTCAGGCAGATAAAAATCCAACTTGGACTATTTTGGCTTTGAGCTGGAGAACTTCTGATTACATCATTGATCAATTGAAAAAGAAAAATATCTAAGCCATGAACAGAAGAGAAAATCTAAAATTGCTTTTTACCGGTTCCATTGGTACAGGACTTCTTTTGACTAACTGTACTCCTGATGCCCAGAAGATTCCACCGCCGCCGCCACTACCTACGGGTACCATAGGAGGAAGAACTGAAGAGGAAATTCTTCGCGATCAAAGATTAATGGCTGAGAAATTTTTCACTGAAGAAGAGAAAAAGAAACTTACCTTACTCGTTGATATCATCATGCCTGCGGATGATATTTCCCCTGCAGCATCCGAAATCGGAACAGTAGACTTCATTGATTTTATGATGATCGACCAACCCTACAACCAGACCCCGATGCGGGGTGGATTGATGTGGCTAGATTATGAGGCTGATGAGAAATTTGGCAAACCATTTCTGGAACTTGAGGAGGCTCAAATCATGGAAATCGTTGATGAGGCAGCTTGGCCGGAGTCGGCCAAACCTGGCTATGAAGGGGCGGTAAAGTGGTTTAATCTGGTTAGAAATTTTGCAGCAACAGGCTTCTTCTCTTCAGAGGCAGGCTGGAAATACATGGACTACAAAGGGAACCAAGCCAACGTCTGGGATGGAGTGCCACAGGAGGTAATGGAAAAGCACGGGGTTGCACTTCCTGAAAAATACATTCCTCTTTATTTAAAACCGGAAGAACGTGCTAAGGTTGCCGAATGGGATGAGGAAGGAAATCTTATTGGATAAAAACTAGCGATTAAATCCACGGTCCTGAAACCGTGGATTTCCTCTTTCGTATGAAGTTGCATCCCAGAAAAATCCACATTATGAATTTTCATCATTTACGCAGATATTTTTCAGCGCTATTATTTACATCCCTTTTACTTGGAGGAGCCTCCTGTTCCAAACAAGTAACCATGACTCGATTGGTACCCGCTCCAGTTACTGTACCTGCTCACGTCCAAAAAATTGTTTTAGTCGACCGTACCAAGCCGCAAAGCGAGGGACTGGCGATAATCCAGGGTCTAATCACTGGCGAGCTGCCTTTTGAAGTACGGAATGCCGTCCAAGGCACACTTAGTTCACTACAGATGAGTCTCAACACTTCCCCAAGATTTCAAATTGTCCTTGCAAATGAGCGGCTCTCCGGAGGTATTTTTGGTCAGGTTTTTCCAAATCCCTTGGATTGGTATACGGTAGAGCGTCTTGCTCAAAGCTACGAAGCGGATGCAGTCCTCACTTTGGAAAATTTCAGTTCGGACTTTTTGGTGACCGAAGAAAAACGAATGATCAAAATCCAGATAAAGGAAGGAAATACAACCCGCCAGGTTGAAGTTCCCGGCTTTCATGTCGAAGGGGTTGCCAATGTCAGTGCAGGATTTAGACTTTACGATCCACACGAACGGAACATCATTGACCAACAGCGCTATGAAAAGCGAAACCTCTGGTCGGCAGAAGGCCAAACTTTGACCCAGGCAATGGCGGTTCTGATTTCAAAAGCAGATGCCACTCGCTTAGTCGGGGAAATGGCAGGTGTGGGATATGCTTCGAAAATTGCCCCGATGTTTGTTGAGATTGACCGGGGATTTTTCCCCAAATCCAAAACCAATCCGGCAGTTGCTCAAGGAGCCAGATTGGCTGAGGTAGATCAATGGGAACAAGCAATAGAAGTTTGGCAATCCGCGCTTCCTGCCGCTGATCCAGAGAATGGAGGCAAACTTTCCTACAACATTGCTGTCGGATATGAGGTATTGGGAGCGGTAGAGGTAGCCAAAGAATGGGCAGGAAGAGCCTACACGGACTATGGTTTGAAGAAGGGGCGGAATTATGTTGCCCTCCTAAATGATCGATTACAACAACAAGCGCAGCTCGAGCAGCAGATGAGGCAAAGCATTGAAAACGAATAATCCTTAGGTAGTAATTGAATCTTTGGTTTTGAATGCCTTACTTAGAAAAAATTCAACCAATGAGATTTAAACATATCGTCGGGCTTATTTTTGTTTTCGGACTGGTTCAAGCCTGCAGCTCCCCTAAAGAAAATTCAGCTGAAATATCCCAATTGTCTACCTATGAGCTAGCGCTTCTGGATTCGGTGGATATTCCGATTTTGGGCTTAGCCCTGCTCTCCGATGTCAGTGAGGATGGATCTAAAATTTTACTTTACGATTGGCCCGGCTCAGAAATTTTGGTGGCAGATTCACAAGGTAAAATCCTACATCGCTGGAAAAAAAATAAAGATACTCCGGATAGCTTTGGATTCATGATGAGCCTGCCCGGTTTTGTCGAGAATAATCAAGTTGCCATTGTGGGAATGCGGGGATTTTTTGTGTACGACTCAGAAGGGAATCTTATCAGGAAATTCGACCATGCCGAACCGATGGGAGGAGCCGCTTTTATGGCTCGGACAGGCAATTCAGTAAAATATGTTTCGGCGCAAGGCCGACCTGCTTTGCTGTACAAATCCCTCAGAGGGAGAGACACCTATCCGGGTGCGGAGGAGTTTTATAAAAAATTCCGCGCCGTTGAGTTCCTTGATCTTGGGTCGGGAGATTTCCTGGAAGCCGGGAAATTTGAAGAAGGAAGCCGATTTTTGGATGGCATGGGCTACTACGAGAGTGACTACATGCCCGCCTATGAGTTTGCGGACGGGGAATTGTTTATCGCTTTGGGCAACGAGCCCATCCTTAGAAAATATCATATTGATCAGGATTCGATCAACTTGGTGGCAAGCGAAAAATTCGAATTACCTGAGTTGCAGATCATCGAGGGAAAACCCAGAAGTTCCTTCGATCCAAACAGCGTTACGATCTTCGGGGGTACAGGAGCGATTCAGCAAATCTTCAAAATCGACAGTAAACTGGCAGTTTCCTATTTTTCAGGTATTCCCCGCGAGACAGAAAGCATGCTGGATGAAATCTGGGAAAAAGACGGACAGGCAGCTTATGAAGAAGCAAACCGGAAAGTTATGTCTGAAATCCCTCAGGGGATTTTAATTGTTGATCCAGAATCATTAAAGCTGGAAGGAGAAATCCCCTTTCCAGAGGGTGTAAATCGAGAAGGTTTTGTTGTTGCAGATGGAGCCTTTTGGTTTGAAAAAAGCCGTAATCTCAATGAAGAGGAGGACTTTATTCGGATTTATAAAATGAAATTGATTCAAAGATGAAAATACTATACTCCGTTTCGGTTTTACTTTTCGTATTGACTTTCGCATGTACTTCAAAAGAACAGTCCTCTTTAGAAAGGTCGGTTTCAGAGCAGTCCTTTCAATTTGAAATCTACGATTCGCTGGTCGTGGATTACTTAGGCAACTTGTATTTAACCGACATCAGTCCCGATGGAAAACATTTTTTATTGATTGATCACAAAACCGACACACTTTTCATTACTGATCCCGAAGGTAAAATCAGGTATAAGTACACCAAAAAAGGAGATGGACCGGGACTATACCAACAAGGTAGGTCAGGTCCTCCGAGATTTCTCTCTGAGGAGGAAATAATCATCCCTGCATTTCGTGGATTCTACCTCTATTCGCTTTCCGGAGAGCCCACGCGCAACTTTCTTCCCGATTTTAATCCCACCTTATCTTTAATTAATCCTTACGACAATAAGCTTATCAGCTTTAGAGAAAGGATATTTTATCCCTGGGAAGGGAGAATTGCAGATGAGTATGGCATTGAGGGAAGAGAATTTCAGACCAAAGTCAGAAAAGTGGAAATCCTTGATCTAAAAAGCGGTCAGTTTTCTCCTGCGATTCCTTTTCCCAAAACATCAAAATTTAACACTGCTGAGAAAAGCTATCTCAATGTCAGCTACACTGCCACACTAACTCAAAAAGATGACTCGCTCTATGTGGCTTTCAGAAATGAACCCGTTATCTACAGCTATCACTTTTCCAATTTAGATAGCCCTTCTTCGATTTATAAGATTCCTTTTCCGGAATTTATTGAAAAGGAGCCCAAGGATTCAGAAAAGTTCGGTCAATATGAAATGAAGGATGTTTATGGAGGTGCAATCAATTCAATTCATCGCACAGATAAAGAGCGATTCCTGATCAACTACAGTAGAGGGTTAAGCGATGAGGAGTATCAGGAGATATTTGCTTTAATAAACAAAGATGCCGAGGAAGGTTATCAAAAAATGAGAGACGTCAATACCAACGGACTCATTCTCTTTGATGGAAAATCAACTAGCCCTATAATCCAAAAACCTGAGCAGTTGGGATTTGTCTACCAATTTATCTCTGAAGATGAAATTTGGTTTTCTCCCGATTATGAAAAAACCGAAAAAGATTATGTAGTCCTCTATAAAACTCGGTTAATCGAAAAATAAGCCACTTATCTCCCTTAGTTTCCTTCTGCGGTCAATCGCTCAGGAGTTTACAGGCTATTTTCTATATTCGTCAGATTAAAAAACAACCCATGAACAAAAATACTTCACTTTCATTCCTGCTTACCTCGGGACTGATTCTTTTTTCCAGCGGATATCAATCCCTGGCTCAGGACATTAAGCCTACAACCGAAAAAGCACTAATTGAATCCATGGAAAAGCACGCCCAAATGCTTTCCTCCACCCCATTAAAGGACCTCAAAGCAAGAAATGTAGGCCCTACCAATATGTCTGGCAGAATTGTCGATATCGAGGTGGCTCAAAATCCTAATACCTTCTATATAGCAGCAGCTTCGGGAGGCGTCTGGAAAACAATCAATAACGGGCAATCTTTCACTCCTATTTTTGATCATCAGGGCGCGCTCGGGATTGGGGATATGGCGCTCTCTCCTTCCAATAATGACATCATCTGGGTCGGTACAGGCGAGGACAATTCAAGTAGATCTACCTATGCCGGAGCGGGGATTTACAAATCAACCGATGCAGGCAAAACCTGGCAAATGATGGGACTCCCGCACTCCCAGCACATCGGTTCGATTCAGATCCATCCTACCAATCCGGATATTGTCTGGGTCGGTAGCATGGGCGGATTGTACTCCAGAAATAAAGAAAGAGGGCTTTATAAAACTACAGACGGAGGAAAAACCTGGAAGAAAACCCTTTATATCGACGACAATACCGGAATTATTGACATCAAAATCCATCCAAAAAACCCGGACATCCTTTTAGCGGCTAGTTGGGAGCGATTCCGTCAGGCACATGATTTTATCGGTAATGGAATAGGCTCTGCCATCTGGAGATCTGAAGACGGTGGAAATACCTGGAAAAAAGCCGTGGAAGGATTTCCTCAGGATGAATTTGTGGGAAGAATCGGTTTTGACTTCAGCCAAAGTAATCCGGATATAGTGTATGCACTATTGGATAATCAGGCTAAATCTGATAAAGAGCCAACTGCTCCAAGACAACGTGGCGGAAAGCCTGATGAGAACGCACTGAAGTTTGAAGATTTTAAGACCATGAGTACTGCGGAAGCGTTGGGGTTAGACGATAAGAGACTGAATACTTTTCTCCGCTCCAACCGCTTTGCGACGATCTACACATCTGAAGAAATCAAGCGATTGCTGAAAACAGGCAAAATCACCCCAGTCCAAATTGCCAACTATAACGGAGAAGCGATTGATCCGAATGCAGCCATGATGGATGGGTCTGTCATCGGAGCAGAAATTTACCGATCTGAGAACGCAGGTAAATCCTGGAAAAAAGTCTCTGAATCAGATATCAGCAGACTTTATAATTCCTATGGCTACTATTTTGGGGAGGTGCGTGTAAGCACCGAAGATGAAGATGAGATTTTTGTTTTAGGTGTTCCATTGTTGGTTTCCCGTGATGGAGGGAAGAATTTCAGCCGCACAGATTCGATTGGAAGACCGCATTCGGATCATCAATCCATGTGGATCAACCCGAAAGACAGCAAGCACATTTTATTGGGAAATGACGGCGGTCTTTATAGAAGCTATGGCGGAGGGGATCGCTGGGATCATTTGAATACCCAGATGCCAATTTCACAGTTTTATTCGATCATGACAGACAATGCCAGTCCTTACAACATTTACGGCGGCATGCAGGATAATGGAGTTTGGTACGGAAATGTAAAAAATGATCCTTCGGATCCCTGGAAATCTCTGATGGGTGGAGACGGAATGGTCGTCGCAGTGGACACCAGAGACAACAACATCGTCTATACCGGCTCTCAATTCGGGGTGTATTTCCGAATAGACAAAACAAGTGGAGAACGAAAACTGATCACTCCGGGACATGAAATCGGAACAGCGCCAAATCGTTGGAACTGGAGAACACCTGCAGAGCTTAGCTATCATAATCAGGATATAGTGTATATGGGTTCTCAATACGTCTATCAGAGTTTGGATCAGGGAAGTACCTGGAAGCGAATCTCACCGGATCTGACTAAAAACAAAAAAAGCGGAAATGTCCCCTACGCTACTTTATCAGTTGTTGAGGAATCTCCGCTAGAATTCGGGACAATATATGCCGGTTCGGATGATGGAAATGTCTGGGTGACCCGAAACAACGGTACCAACTGGTCCAGCCTGAATGCAGGTTTGCCCGCCGACCGATGGGTTAGTTCCATTGCACCTTCAAGCTATCAGGAAGGCTTGGTCTATGTGACCCTCAACGGGTACAGACTGGATGAATTCAATACTTATGTCTACAAAAGCACAGACTATGGTAAAACGTGGACCTCAATCAAGAGTAACCTACCTGATGAGTCCACCAACATCATCGTAGAAGACAAGGTAAATCCTTCGATCCTATACTTGGGAACCGATCATGGATTGTATGTCACCATGGATGGAGGGAATAACTGGAATCTTTTCCAGGGAGAAATTCCTAACGTGGCCATCTACGATATGGTAATCCAGGAAAAAGAAAACGATCTGGTAGTAGGAACTCACGGTAGAAGCGTCTACGTAATAGATCTGGATCCGATCCACAAGCTGGCGATGCCGGATAAATTGGTTATGGATAATTAATCCCATCTGGATCGAAAAGCAAAAGGACCTTTCAAATTTAAAAGGTCCTTTTTTTAGGTTTTCCCCAAATCATAAACCGATGTTTTGAATCAGGAAAATAAGAGCAGTCTATGGCTATCTCTTAGAATAGTTTAAATCCAACAGACAGAATAAACTGATTAATACGCTGATCTGTCTGAAAACTGCCGATCGTTTCAGTCACTGTGGATAAAGAACTTTCATATTTAGCGTCGACAATGAAATTACCAATATCAAGGCCAAGTCCAGCCTGATATCCAAGAGTAGCATTTGAATAATCTGCACCTTGAATCGTATTACTGGCATCGTTCAAGCTGGAGTCGATATTGATACTGGCAATTGGTCCGGCTTGAAGTCTTAGAAAATTAAAAAATTTCAAACCCAACATCACAGGAATATCCAACCGATTGAAATCTTGCGAAAAATCATTGTTGGAAGGACTTCCTCCGGGAGTAGGGCTGTTAATCTGAAAGGAACCGTTGGTTTTAGTGTAGAGTATTTCGGGCTGAACAAAGAAGGCTCCGAAAGATCCCCTACCAAAAATCCCCACATGATACCCAGTCTGGGCATCCCCTGGAATGAAATTATCTCTCTCAAAGTCAACTTTGGTGGAAGATAGTCCAAACTTGGGACCGAGTGAAAACTCCTGAGCAAAGCCGGAAAAACCGAGTGCTAGAAATGCGATGATAAAAAGAAATTTTTTCATGGTAGAAATAAATTGGTTTGAATGAAAACGTGATTAGGTTGAAAAAATTGACAATTCCCCTGCCAAAAATTATATTTCAATTCAATTCCTGAGAGGCTTTTTCCTTGGCCAAGCTGTACAAATCCCAAAAATCATGAGGCTTAGGCACCAAAACATCAAATTGAACTTCACTTTTTTTCCGGTAATAATCCACGTCTCCTGCTGTAAATCCGATCACAGGTATCGAGCTAAAAAGTAAATTTTGTCTGAGTTGTATCAAAAACTCAATTCCGTCCATCTCTGGCATCATGATGTCAGTAAGTATGACATTAAATTTTGAATCCAGCTTCAAAACGTTTAACGCTTCTACACCATTTTTGGCAAGAACTACATCATCTTGAGATTTCTCAAAAATCTTTTTAAGTATCAACAGATGAATTGAATCATCTTCTACGACAAGTACACGCATTTTAAGTTGGGTGAAAAACAAATGCTTCTATAAGAAGAGAAAAAAATCGGGAATATTCAAGATTTATTAGGTAGATATCAAAAAAAGGGACCGAAGTCCCTTTTAATTTAATTCTATTTATAATTTTCCTTAAGCCGCTTGCGGAGCTCCAAATACCCCGATCATATTCAAAATCAGCAGGATAATTACAATTGGGCAAACATACCGGATAAAGAAAATCCATCCCGTTCTAAAAAAACCTTTAAAGTAAGTAGCACCTGAAGCCAATTCATCAGCATATTCTGAGATTTTAGATGCCCAACCTGTGTAAAGTGCCAGCATCAAACAGATCACGATGACTGCAAACGTACCAAAAATAAAGTCCATAATTCCAAAGAAGCCTACCAAAGGATTTCCAAGGAAACTAAAACTGAGATCTGCAAAGAAATTGCCTTCAATAGCTGAAAGGGCAGATGGAACTGAAAGAAGCATGGCGCCAATACCAACAGTCCAGGTTGCGCGCTTTCTTGCCCATTTGCGATCATCAATCAGATAAGCTACTGGAACTTCCAACATAGAAATTGTCGAAGTCAAAGCAGCCACCATTAGAAGAGTGAAAAACAGTGCACCAATGATATTTCCCCCTGGCATCTCCGCAAAAACCTTTGGCAATACATCAAAAACCAATGCAGGACCAGCAGCAGGATCTTTACCCGGTAATAACGCGAACAAGGCCGGAAAAACCATCAGACCGCCCAATAAGGCCACAGAAGTATCCATACCCGCAATCCATCCGGAAGACTGGATGATATTTGCTTTCTTAGGCAAATAGGATCCAAAAGTGATCATCAGACCCCAACCCACTGACATGGAGAAGAAAGCCTGTCCCAATGCCTGTAGAATTACAGTCGCATTGATTTTTCCGAAATCAGGCTTCAAATAATAATCAATTCCTGCCTGAGCTCCTTCCAAAGTCACCGATCTACCTGCGATGAAGATGATGATTATAAATAATACTGGCATTAAAAACTTGGAAGCCTTTTCAATTCCGCCCGATACACCACCCAATACGATCAGAATAGTGATCAGAATAAAGAAGAAGGTCAAAGGAATCACGTACATCGGAGTCTCTACAAAGACCTCGAAATCCACCGGAACATTGATGATTTCCGTAATAATATAGCCTACTGTCCATCCGGCAATCACCGAATAATAGCTAAAAACAAAAAAACAGACCAGTACACAAAGTACGCCTGTCAGTTGCCAAAATTTATTTCCTCCGGTATCCCGAATCGCACCGATTGGATTCTTTCCGGATTTTCGTCCGAGAGCGATCTCGTTAAAGAGGAGTGGGAGAGCGATCAACAATACACAAAGAATGTAAACAAATACGAAAGCCCCGCCTCCATTTTCGCCCACTAGGTAAGGGAATCTCCAGATATTACCAAGTCCTACTGCTGATCCAGCCGCGGCCATAATAAAACCAAGGCTTGATCCAAATTGGCCTCTTTCTTCGGATTCTGTAGGTACTGCCATAAATAAATAGTAATAAGGTTAAGTTATAAGGGTGAAAACTGCTTTTTAAGCGCGGGCTAAGATAATTTGTTTTGCCAAAATACCAATTGCCGCTTGGAAAGTTTTAGGTTCATATCCCAGCTCTTTTCGCGCTTTCGTAATAATAAAACCTGTTTTTAAAGGACGCTTGGCAGGCTGGTTAAAGGTGTTGGAATCTGTCCTTTTGATCAGGTCTTTGTTAAGTCCGAAAAATTCAGCTGTATGGATTGCCATTTCATATGGGGTCAAAAAGTCCGCACCTGAAATATTGAAGACTCCCTCAGCTCCTTTCTCTGCGATCAAAATACAGCCTGCTGCAAGATCTTCTGCCAGTGTAGGCGTACGGTATTGATCATCTACTACCTGTATCTGCTTGCCTGATTCAAGTGAATTTTTCACCCAAAGAATGATATTGCTTCGGCTCATGTCATGGGCAATCCCGAAAACCAAGACAGTCCTTGCGATAGCCCATTTTGTTTTGCAGTTTTTAACAATCTCCTCTCCCATAACCTTTGTCTCACCATAGTAATTGACTGGAGCAGGAGGCTCGCTTTCATCAAGAGGTCCTTTCTCTCCCGAAAAAATAAAATCTGTGGAAAGGAAAATAAAGTGCGCTTGTACGCGCTCCGCAGCATGCACCAAGTACCGGGTGGCATTTACATTAACATCAAAACAGCCTTCCTGATTCTGCTCGCATTCATCCACATTGGTCATAGCCGCCCCATGAATGATGACATTTGGCTGAACTTGTTGGATAATATCGGCGACTTGCTCTTCAGAAGTAATTTCCATTTCCAGGTATTCAAATCCTTCTCCTGGAAGTCTTGCTTTTCCTTTCCCTGTAGCAAAGACTTGGAATTCATTTTTTGACACTAATTGTTCCACAAGCTTCTGACCCAAAAGCCCATTTGCCCCGGTAATCAAAATCTTAGGCTTAGTTTCCATTTGGGAAGGTATATCCATATTCCTTTTCAATTTTTTTTCGAGACATCTTTTCAACTTTCACTTCCATGAAAATGGGATCTACAGGCACATCTCTGGGACCGGTTTCTACTTTTGAAATAGCTTCCGCAACTTCCAACCCTGATATCACTTCCCCAAAAACCGTGTATTCATTATCCAAATGAGGTGTTCCTCCTACTGTGGTATATGCCTCAATCTGCTCTGCACTTAGGTTTTTGCTCAAATTCAAGTTGAGGGATTTTTCAATCTCCTCCCGTTTTGAAATCATCAATCGGGTCAGACTATCATATTCTCCAGCTTCATACAGCCGACTATATTCTCTTCGAAGCTCCTCCTGACTTCCCAGTTGCACATATTGCATGAAAGCTGGTTGAAGTTTGGTCATATCCGCCCTAAGCTCATCCTCTTCATAGACCTTTCCGATCACAATGTAGAATTGTGATGCATTAGATCTTCGCTCTGGATTGATGGCATTCCCTTGTCTTGCAGCAGCAATCATCCCCTTTTTATGAAAATACTTAGGATTAATCTCTGCAGGAAGAGTTGGCCATTCCGCAGGAGGAAGTTCCTCTTTGCCAAATACATCTCCTCCCTGAACCATAAACTGGTTCATTACCCGATGAAACTGAGTCGAATCAAATCGCCCCTCCGAAGCAAGTTCAATGAAATTGGATTTATGCACCGGTGCATCATCAAACAATACCGCAACAATCTCTCCTTTATCAGTTTTGATTTTTACCAAATAATCTTTCTGACCAGAGCAAGAAAATGAAATCAAAAGTAAGGTTATGATTATGAGGTTTTTCATTGCTTTCATTTATTCAATGCTGTTTTAATTTCATCTAATATTCGCTTCCCACCTTTATCCAAAACTTTATGGGCAAGTTCCTGACCGATTTTTTCCGGAGAGTTGATGTCTCCCCTCACTTGGATTGAAATCCTTTCCTTCCCGTCCAGGCTAACGATTCCTCCCTTAAGATGAATCTGAGATTGGTTTAATTTTGCCAAAGCAAATACGGGAATACTACATCCCCCCTCCAACACGCTGAGGTAAGCCCGCTCGGCCTTTAGCTTTTGGGCTGTCTCAGGATGATTGCAAGCTTGGGCGATTCTGGTTTTCAAGGCTTCATCCAACTTAGAGGCTACCTCGATAGCCACTGAACCCTGACCCACTGCTGGCGTAAACTCATCCAAATCTAATTTCTCGGTGATCAGATGATCATAACCCATGCGGTGAACTCCTGCATAGGCAAGCAGCAGGGCATCACAGAGCCCTTGCTCCATCTTCCCAATCCGGGTTTGAAGATTACCTCTTACTTCCACTGTTTTCACATGTGGATAAAAATGCTTCAGAGTTGAAACGCGGCGGGTCGAAGATGTACCTAAAACCAACGGGCGATTTGAATCTTTCAGAGAAATACTTTTATCATGGGATACCAGAACGTCATTTTCCTCTTCACGTGCTGTAAAAGCAATAATTTCAAACCCATCGGGCAAATTAGACTGCATATCTTTAGCGCTATGGACGGCAATATCAATTCGACCATCCAGCAGCTGGTCTTCGAGCTCTTGGGTAAAGACTCCTTTGCTTCCGATTTTGGAAATGGACACATCAAGTATCTGATCTCCTTTGGTATCGATTACCACGATTTTGGTCTGAAGGCCCGCTTTCTGCAACAGTTCCTCTACAAAATAAGCCTGCCAAAGTGCCAACTTACTCCCTCTGGTCCCGATTTTGACTATTTCACTCATTGAGTAGAATTTCTTTTTATGCTTTTTTTATTTACTCCCTCTTCGATGAACTTGACGATTGCTCCGGCAATATTGATCCCGGTAGCCTTCTCTATTCCTTCCAGTCCCGGCGAGCTATTCACTTCCAATATTAAAGGTCCACGGGACGATTGAAGCATATCCACCCCGGCAATCTCCAAGCCAAGCGCTTTGGCAGCACCTAGGGCCGCTTGTTTTTCCTCACGACTCAGCTTGATGATTGTGGCTTTGCCTCCACGGTGAAGATTAGATCTGAATTCGCCTTCTGCTCCCTGGCGTTTCATCGCACCGACCACTTTACCGTTCACGATAAAGGCCCTGATATCAGCTCCTTTTGCTTCTTTGATAAATTCCTGGACGATAATTCTCGCTTTCAAACCATGAAAAGCCTCGATTACAGATTGACTAGCCTTTTTGGTTTCTGCCAAAACAACTCCTAGCCCTTGGGTTCCCTCCAGCAGCTTGATGATCAATGGGGCACCGCCCACATGCTCGATGATTTGCTTCTCTCCTCCTTTGGAAAAATTGGTAAAAGCAGTTTTAGGCATTCCCAGACCTGCCCTCGAGAGAATCTGTAAACTACGGAGCTTATCCCGACTCCGAACAATCGCCTGCGAATTTACCGCCGAAAAAGTACCCATGAGCTCAAACTGACGAACGACGGCCGTTCCGTAAAAAGTCACGGAAGCACCTATTCTGGGAATAATCGCATCAATATTAGTTAGCCGCTCTCCTTTGTAATAAATAGAGGGACCTTCTTGCTCGATGATCAAATCACAGATACTGTGATTGACAATCACCGCTTCGTGACCTGCCGACTGGATCGCTTGAAAAAGCCGCTTCGTAGAATATAAATTTGGGTTTCGGGATAAAATGGCAATTTTCATGAACAAATAACTGGTTGGGAAAAGATAATAAGAAAGTCGAGAAGCGGTTTAAACTTTGCTGCGGTAAGATCTGGCAAGATTCGTATGGTCTACGTCCACCAAAAATCGGTTTTTCAGTGCTTTTCTTCCAAGCAAAATAGCATTCCGCATACTTGATCTGTCTGACAAGGTAAACTCCGCCTGGTAGCGCTCTCCGGCTAAGAGGAGCGTCGTTACAATAAGATACCTCACTTCGGCATGCCCAAAGGAGTTTTTGACTTTCTTTTCTGTGAATTGTTCAAAAGTCACCATTTTACCTGTAAATGCCTTATGGCCTTCCAAAAGAACTTGAAATTTCAGCAGTTTTTTACCGTTGACAATTTCCACCTGAATATTTTCGGCATGAATACTACTTGTATAAGCACCAGTATCCACTTTAGCCCAGACTAATTTCATTCCCAAATCAGGCAAACTGATTTTTTCCTTTCTTCCAATGATCTTCTTTTCCATATTAGCTGATTCTATGCATCAAAACGGATATCTGCATGGACAAATCCGTAAAAATGAATTTCGCATTTACATTGCGCTCCAGATGGTAATGAGCCTCATTAAAGGCTTCGTAAAGCGTGTCAAGATGCCTGCCTTTAAATACCGTTTCGTTTATTTTACTCACAAATTCAAGGTCAGCTCCCCTAGTGCGTTGCAGCTGATTGAGTTGGGTATCCGCCAGGAGCATCTCTCTGATGACATTCATTCCTGCCAAGAGAAATGACTTTTGACCTTCAATACTGTCTTTGTGAAAGAGATCGGATTTTGCAAATATGGATTTAAAATCAGATTTGAAACAATCCACAAACCACTCCCTGATCTGCTTCACCTGCAGGTCTTCTACCTGATCAACCAATCTCATCGCTTCCCGCAAACTTCCGTCGGCCAGCATGGCGATTTGATTGGCCGTGGTTTCGTCTGCTATTCCTGTCCCGATCAGATGCGACTGAATCTCCTCATCTGAGAAACCTCTAACCAGCACTTTCTGTGTTCTGGAAATAATGGTGGTCAGCAATTGCTCCGGCCGAGAGGTAATCAAGATAAAAATTGTTTTAGGCTGTGGCTCTTCCAGGATTTTAAGCAAAGCATTGGCTGAATTGGGATGTAGGTATTCCGGCGCCCAGATCATCATGATTTTGTAACCGCCTTCGAATGCTTTGAGGGACAGCGTCTGAATGATTTTTTTTGCGGCTCCCTTGGATATGTTGAGCTGTTTCTTCTCGAAACGATTGAATAATATGTAATCGTGAATATTTCCGTAAGGATTCGAAAGGACGAATTTCCGCCAATTCGTCAACAAGTCGGATTTTTCATCTTCATCTTCTTCCTCTTTCTCCTCGTCTTTTTTGCTTTTGGAAATGGTGGGCAAGGCAAAGTTCAAATCCGGAAGTACGAGTCGACTCATCCGCTGGCAGGAAGCACATTGCCCACAAGAATCCGATTCTTCAGGATTTTCGCAAAAAAGATAGGTACAAAGCGCCAATGCCATAGTCAAACTGGCAGATCCTTCCGGCCCATGAAACAAGAGCGCATGAGCCAAATGATTGTTTTTGACTGCGTTGATTAGATTTTCTTTGATATCGGGTAATCCCGGTATGGATGCAAATTGCATGTGAATTCAGTTCAAGAGGATTTCTCCCAGATTCTATAGTTTTTGGACATGTCGAATATCAGACGAAGGATATCCGAATCCTCTGCTGACAGTTCAAGCCCTCTTCGTGCCATTACTGCTCTTGCTGTCTCTTCGAATTTAGGAATTAGGAAGGTAGTAAAACCGCTCGCACCTCCCCAAGCAAAGGAAGGGATAAAGTTACGGGGAAAGCCGTCCCCGAAAATATTGGCCCCGACTCCCACTACTGTTCCGGTATTGAACATGGTATTAATCCCACATTTGGAATGATCGCCCATCATCAGACCGCAAAACTGCAACCCCGTATTGGCAAATCCTCCTTTGGTATAATCCCAAACTTTTACGGAGGCATAATTATTCTTCAGATTGCTGGTATTGGTATCCGCACCAAGATTGCACCACTCACCGATCACGGAGTTTCCCAAAAATCCCTCGTGCCCTTTATTGCTGTAGCCGAAAATGACTGAGTTGGAAACTTCTCCACCAACTTTGCAATGTGGTCCCACAGTAGTGTCTCCGCGAAGTTTCGCACCCATATTTATGGTACTATGGTCTCCTAGTGCAAAAGGACCTCGGATGATGGACCCTTCTTGGATCTCGGTGTCTTTTCCGATATAAATTGGCCCGTGATCCGCATTGAGTATAGCCGCCCGAATGGTAGCTCCCTTCTCGATGAAAATGTTTTCTTGTGAATAGACCTTGGTATGCGGGTCGGTAATAGGCTCACTTTTTCTCCCTTTGGTGATCAAAGAAAAGTCTTTTCGGATTTCTTCTCCGTTGAACTGGAAAATATTCCATGTCTTCAGCAAAAGTGAAGGTGATTTAGCCAGCTGCACAGCCTCTTTGTCCCGGACTGAATCAAGATTTTTCTCTGTTTCACCGATATAGGCAGCGAGAAGGATTTTACCAAAAAATAAAGCTTGTCCTTCCCTAAGATCTTCGATCAGTTTTTTGGATTCAGCATCCGGCAGCCAGGCACCGTTGATCGCCAGCGCTTTTCCTTCTGCCCGAGGGAATTTCTTCTGTAAATAATCCTGAGTGAGAAAGAAAACTGGTTGGCCGGTGATTTTTTCCCATTTTTCTGAGATTTTTAAAATACCCACCCGGATATCTGCAACAGGTCTGGTGAAAGTAAAAGGAAGCAATGAGCCGCGAATAGCGGGATCATCAAACAGTAGAATTGAGTCCATGAAGCAAAAATAAAAAAGTCTCCCGGAATCCATGCTCCGGGAGACTTTTTCAAGTTGAGTTGGGAAAGATTACTTCTTAGCAGCGTATCTTCTGTTGAATTTCTCAACACGTCCTGCAGTATCCAACATCATTTTCTTACCGGTGTAGAAAGGATGAGACTCAGAGCTTACTTCAATTTTGTAAACTGGGTACTCTTTACCGTCTTCCCAAGTGATCGTCTCGGAAGTCTCGATAGTAGACTTCGTCATAAACTTGAATTCGCTAGAAGTATCGTAGAACACTACTTCTCTGTAATTTGGATGAATATCAGCTTTCATTGTATTGCTAGTTTTATAGTACCCTTTTCAAATGAGGCACAAAGTTATTCTTTTTCACTTTTTTCACAAAATCTTTATCAAGTATTTCTGTGTCAATTGTTCAAAAGTATCTTTCCTGTAGATTTGATCAGTAAATATAGCGCAGCTGTTCTTACATTTCAGCTCTTTTTCTAGCTTTATCTGATGCAAACTCCAAGAATCTCCGCTCTCAGCAATTATTTGCTTCCGCTCTTGTTCGTGTTTTTTATACCTGAATTCTCCAAAGCTCAAGGAAGCTATGTGCCATTTGAGCGGGATTATTACCATCGTTTTGAACGATATGAGATCTTGCAAGGCAAAAACAATTCTATTTTTCAGACCGGAGTCAAACCGTTAAGAAGAGACCTGCTGGCAAAATACCTGGATTCGCTGGCAAATGATCCTGTCATTCAGACTCAGGTCGATGAATTCAATTTAGCCTATTTGAGTCAGGACAATTGGGAGTTTGTTTCTCGGGAAACTCCTCTTTCTAAAAACCCATTTTTGAATACCTTCTATAAAAGACCTGGAGACTTGGCCTTTTATTATAGCGAGGAATTTGACATTCACGTGAGTCCTGTGCTTTACCTCAGTGGTGGGATAGAAACTGATAATGAAGAAAACCCTAACCGACTCAGCAGAGGAATGGTCATTCGGGGATCTATCGATAAAAAAGTAGGATTTTACACATATTTCACCACTTCTGAAGCTTTTTTCCCCTCCTGGGTCAAAGATTACGCAGAGCATAATGGAGCGGTCCCCGGGGAGGGATTCTGGAAAGAATTTAATGATGAAGGATATAGCTACTTCTCGGCACTAGGCCATGTCAACTTCAACCTGACTAAGAATATTCAGGCCCAAATAGGGCATGACCGCAATTTTATAGGAGAAGGATATCGGTCTTTTTTGCTTTCCGACTTTTCCAATCCTTACATGTTTGTCAAGCTGAACACCCAGGTCTGGAAGTTTCAGCTAACCAATATTTGGTCACAGATGACGGCAGACGTTTTCTACAATCGGGGAAGACCCACAGATGGCAGATACCCGCAAAAGTGGTTTTCCTTTCACCGACTGGGTTTCAATGTAGGTCAAAAATTAAACCTGGGATTCTTTGAATCTGTGATGACCGATCAAGCCAATTTCAATTATTTCAATCCGATTATCTTCTTCAGGTGGGTAGAACAAAGTTTAGGAACGCCAGATAAAGTGATGCTGGGAACAGATTTCAAATGGAATCTTCACCCTGGAATGCAACTTTATGGTCAGTTTGCCTTAGATGAATTTGTCTTCAACGAGTTTTTTGGAATAGATGGGAAAGGATCCAAACGAAACAAATATGCTGTACAGGCAGGATACAAATACATCAATGCTTTTAAGATCTCAAACCTGGATCTTCAATTAGAGTTTAATACTGCCCGTCCCTATACTTTTCAGGAAAAACAAAATTATCAGTCCTATAGCAATTGGAGAACCCCGCTCACTCACCCACTTGGGGCAAATTTCCGGGAATTCCTGGGGATTCTTCGTTACCAGCCTATCCCAAAATTGAATGTTACACTCCTTGGCATGTATCAGTTTTATGGAGATGACCCCAATCCGGAGACTAACTTCGGGGGAGATGTCTTGAAAAACCGATTAGTAGGAAGCCCGACCGGTTTGTTTGGAAACTTCATCGGTCAGGGGGTAGAAAACACGGTGGTTCAGACCAATTTCAATGTGAGCTACATGATTAAGCACAATTTCTTTATCGATGGTTCGCACACCTACCGGCGAAGAACTGCCCAGGATCTTGACAGTCCAGAGGTCAGCCAACTCCTTCAACTTGGGTTCCGATGGAATTTCATTAGGCCAGAATACAATTACTAAGCAAACCTGAGCAGACAAATTTCCTTAAATTTGGGCTGATTTTCTGATTTCCAATATGCAGACCTACTTACGAATCCTTTCCTATGCCAGACCATATGGTAGATTCGTGCCTTTATACATCATCTACGCTTTACTTAGCATCATTTTTGGCTTATTGAATTTCACACTGCTCAAACCCCTGTTTGATGTGATTTTTGAGCAAGTGGATCCTGCTTCGCTCTCCAAGTACGCGTCCAAACCTGAATTCAGCTTTTCTATTGAATATTTTTCTCACCTGTTCAATTATCATTTTCTGCAGGTTGCAGAGGAATATGGCAAAATGGGAACCTTGGTGTATGTCTGTATTATTATAGTCATCTCTGTTTTCCTTGCCAATCTTTTTACGTATTTGTCGGGGGTAGTTTTGGCCAAAGTCCGGGCAGTGGTAATCAAGCGAATGCGGATGGATATCTTTAGTCAAGCCAGCCAACTCCATATTGGCTATTTCTCCAATGAGCGAAAAGGCGACCTGATGTCCAAAATGACCAATGATGTCCAGGAAGTCGAAAACACCATCGTCCAATCCCTACGTGTAATCTTCCGGGAGCCAGCCACGATTATTCTTTATTTCGCTGTTCTGTTCATCATGTCAGTCAAACTGACATTATTCACCATTTTGATCATCCCAATATCTGGTGCCATCATCGGAGGAATCACGAGAAGGTTGAAAAAAAAGGCGGTCCAGAGCCAACAGTCACTTGGAAGAATTGTAAACATATTAGATGAGACACTCGGCGGCATGCGGGTGATCAAAGCGTTCAATGCAGAGCGTTTCATGAAAAATAAGTTTGACGTCGAGACCGATTATTATTCGGATGTAAATGTCAACATGGCCCGAAAAAATGAATTGGCTTCACCGATTTCTCAGTTTTTGGGAGTGACGGTAGTAGCCGGCATTTTGGTCTACGGTGGCGGTTTGGTTTTGAGTGGCAATTCTGACCTTGGCGCATCCGATTTTATCACCTATATTATTATTTTCACACAAGTCCTGAATCCTGCCAAAGAGATTTC
Source organism: uncultured Limnohabitans sp. (assembly GCA_964521585.1). Classification (GTDB taxonomy): domain Bacteria; phylum Bacteroidota; class Bacteroidia; order Cytophagales; family Cyclobacteriaceae; genus Algoriphagus. The sequence goes on along the minus strand of CAZFSC010000003.1, from coordinate 19,253 downwards.
CAGAGCGGTGAGTAATATTCAAAGAGGAATTGCCTCTGCCGAGCGAATATTCCAAGTGATAGACACCCCTACCCAGATTACATCCCCAGCAAATCCAAAAAAGCTGGACGAATTCAAAGAATCAATCGAGTTTAATAATGTGAGTTTTGCTTATGGCAATACGAAAGTTCTAAATCAGATCGATTTTTCACTTTCTCGAGGCAAAACAGTTGCATTGGTTGGGCCGTCTGGAGGGGGGAAATCAACTTTAGCTGATCTGGTACCGAGATATCATGATCCCACGTCAGGCGCGATCCTGCTGGACGGAATAGATCTCAGGGATTTTGAGCTCCAGGACTTACGAAACTTGATGGGGATCGTCACCCAAGAATCCATTCTGTTCAATGATACCGTATTTAATAACATCGCTTTTGGAATGGATGGAGTGTCGGAATCAGCGGTGATCGAAGCAGCCAGAATAGCCAATGCCCATGATTTTATTCTCAAATTGGAGAAGGGCTATCAAACTTCCATTGGTGAACGCGGATCCAAACTTTCAGGGGGTCAAAAACAGCGGATCAGTATCGCTAGGGCGGTTTTAAAAAACCCTCCCATTCTGATTCTGGATGAGGCTACTTCTGCTTTGGATTCTGAGTCTGAACTTTTGGTCCAAGAAGCTTTGACCAAACTCATGGAAAACCGCACCACCTTGGTAATCGCCCATCGACTGAGCACGATCCAACATGCTGATGAAATCTTAGTCATCGATCGAGGCGAGATAGTCCAGCGAGGCACTCACCTTCAGTTGAGTCAAACTGACGGTTTATATCAAAAGCTTTATAGTATTCAGTCCGTTTAGTATATTCGTAGGTGTGGTCTTTTATTATCACATCGGGCAGGCCTTGACAATTGGTCTGAGGTTGAACATCAAAAATCAATAAGGGAATTTCTTCTATCCCTTTATTGTGAAATCAACCGATCTCTTTTTCATAGAAGCGAACAATCATTTCAATAAAATTTAATTCTACTACCCATGAAAAAATTTCATCAAATCCTACAAATCCTACTGTTGGTATATTTTGCCACTTTTCTGATTTTCTTTACCGCTTTTGATTCGCTGGGAGGCATTTTTGGAATGCAGGAAATCACTTCTGATGCTATGGTTAAAATTATTCTTCTCGGTTTGATCATTTTTCTCATTTCCTGGGGAATTGGACTCTCTGTAAAAAGTAATTTGAATTCCACCATCAAGAATAAGGAAAATGAAATCAATGCCCTAAAGGCTAAAATTTATGATTATCAGCAATCAAAACCAGACCCCCAGTCTTCCACTCCACCCAAGAAATCATCAGACGGTGATGGCAGCGGGCTTCCCAGAAGACAAAATATTACCTAGAAATTATTCAATCAACTGAAGTAATCAAGTATATTGAGGAGACTAACCGTCTCCTTTTTTATGGTAGCTAAAACTTTTGGAAGTGCCGTCTCAGGCGTGGATGCCAACATCATTACAATCGAAGTAAATGTAGGACAAGGAACTAGTTTTTTCATGGTAGGATTACCAGACTCTGCGGTAAAAGAATCCCAGCAACGAGTGGAATCCGCTTTGAAATATTTCGGCTATCGTATGCCTCGTCAGAAAGTAGTTGTCAATCTCGCTCCGGCAGACGTACGAAAGGAAGGTTCTGCATACGATTTACCCATTGCCATGGGTATTCTTCAGGCTTCCGAACAAGTAAGTTTTCCCGCTTTGGAAGAATATATCATTATGGGTGAGCTGTCGCTAGATGGAAATCTCAGACCGGTAAAGGGAGTGCTTCCCATCGCAATTGAGGCAAGAAAAAGGGGATTCAAAGGCTTTATTCTTCCCTTGGAAAATGCCAAGGAAGCCTCTATCGTAAATAATCTTGACATTATAGGTGTACAGACTATGCAGCAGGCTGCTGATTTTTTGATGGGAGATTTACAGATTGAGCCATTAGTGACTGACACCCGTGAGATTTTTTACCATTCATTGGATGAAAATGAATTTGACTTTGCAGATGTCCAAGGGCAAGAAAATATCAAGCGGGCCATGGAAATAGCCGCTGCCGGAGGCCACAATGTCATCATGATCGGACCACCAGGTGCTGGAAAAACCATGCTCGCAAAAAGACTCCCTTCGATTTTACCGCCTCTCACACTCGTAGAGGCCTTGGAAACTACCAAAATTCATTCGGTAGCCGGCAAACTGGGCAGAAATGGCAGTCTTTTGGCGCATCGCCCATTCAGGAGTCCTCACCATACGATTTCAGATGTAGCACTTGTAGGAGGTGGGGGCAATCCTCAGCCGGGAGAGATCTCTTTGGCTCATAATGGGGTTTTGTTTTTGGATGAACTACCTGAATTCAAGCGGACTGTGTTGGAAGTCATGCGTCAACCTTTGGAAGAGCGGAAAGTAACTATCTCAAGAGCCAAAATCTCGGTAGACTATCCTGCCAACTTCATGCTTATCGCCAGCATGAATCCTTGCCCTTGTGGCTATTACAACCACCCTGATAAAGAATGTGTCTGCGGTCCCGGAATTGTGCAGCGATACCTGAATAAGGTCTCCGGCCCCCTTTTGGACCGGATAGACCTCCATGTGGAGGTCACTCCGGTGAAATTCGACGAAATGACTTCTACCCGGAAAACCGAGTCCAGCAAAGCCATCCGGGAACGTGTGATCGAAGGCAGGGAGCGACAAAAGGAGCGGTTCAAAGATAATCCGGAGGTATTCTGCAATGCCATGATGCCCTCCCATCAAGTCAAGGAAGTCTGCCAAATCAATGAGGCAGGCAAGAGTTTGTTAAAAACAGCTATGGAAAGGCTTGGACTTTCTGCAAGGGCTTATGATCGAATCCTCAAGGTAGCCCGAACAATCGCCGATATCTCAGGAAATGAAAACATCAAAGTGGAGCATCTTGCCGAGGCTATCCAATATCGAAGTCTAGATCGAGAGGGCTGGGCAGGATAAAAAAAATAAAAAAACCTTTGTCTTACAACTTCCTGATGGTTTTCAGCTTATTTTAATTTCTAGAAAAAACTGAAGAACTGACATCGATCAGGTTAATATAAACTCCTCCCCTTCCATGCAAAGGAAGACATCGAAAGCTGGATTGACCGCTGCCATACGTTCTTGAAATATCACATTTAATTTTGCGTCAGAATTTAATGGATCATGATGGAATATTCCCAGTCTTTTGACTTTGCAGAGCGATCCAAAGGCAATTGCATCTTCTATAGAACTATGACCCCATCCGATCTTTGACTGGTATTCGGTTTTTGAATATTGTCCGTCATGAAACAATAGATCCGCATTTTTTGCAATCTCATACCCACTCGTCCATTCAGAATCATTAGGAAAATTAGAAGAACCCAAGGAGGGTTCGTGATCTGGCATATACGCAAAAACCGAATTTCCTTCCGTCAAGCGGAATCCAAGTGTTGGCCCGGGATGGCAGACATAGTTGGATTTGATTTTGATACCATCGATCTCAAATTCCGAATTATGTATTTCATGGACTATGGGATGTCGAGGCAGCTCATTTAAGCGCACTGGGAATAACGGTGGCGAAAAATACCTCCGCAATCTATTCAACAATGGCTCCACAGTTGTGCTTGGGCCCCAGAAATGGACTTGGATATTCGGATTGTATAGGGGCTGAAAGAAACCCAGACCCATGGTATGATCAATGTGGAGATGTGTAAGGATTACGTGAATTTCTTTGATCTCAGAAGAAATGGTCTTTCCTAAGAGTTGGATTCCTGAACCCCCATCTAAAATAATAAGCGTATTACCTTTAGAAATCTCCACACAGGAGGTGTTGCCCCCATATACCAAATTTTCGGGACCAGGAGAGGGCAAGGAGCCCCTGCATCCCCAAATTTTTATTTTCATGAGAAATTAGAGTTCCAAAACAAAGCCATTGCACCGAGAAACCGCTTTGGTCTCCCCTCGATCGGAATCGCTGATACCTTGATCAGATGTTTTGCACCTTTCAAATTATGGATGTAAAACGATCCTTGAGCTGGCTTGTGATGAGTGAGTGTTTGTACCAACGGCAGACTTTCAGGAGGCAATGGATTTCCATCCTCATCCGTCGGATTAAATATTGTTGACCATTCCTCCACAGGCATACTGCCCGTTTCTGCAAAACGAATCCCGAGTATATCCTCTGCGGGTTCATTATAAAATATCAATGTTCCTTCCGTGTCAACCAAAAAAACTGGCATTGACAGACTATCTATAAATTGTCGTCCGAGTATTAGCTCTAAAGGCTGAGATGCCATGGGTTTATTATTATTAACAACTTAAAAACAAGTAGAAGGTAATAATTATTTTAGAAAAAAAAGAAAAGTATTTTAGAAAAATAAAGACTTAATAATGATTCCTTTTTCCACTTAATGAAGAAATTGAGTTTCATATTATTAAATATCTCCGTCTGGAGATTAAAAAACCTTCGCAAAATTCCAAAAAAACTGAACTTTCCAGCTTTCAAAAAAGTATACCCGCATATGAAAAATGCTATCCTCTTGATTGGTTTCTTGGTTTTATGGTCGTGCAACGACCCTGAGAGCCCTACTTATCCTATCTCCGAAGGAACATATACGGGTTCTTTTTCAAGAACTAGTTCAAACACCGTTTCAGAAGTTACATTAACCTTTGAAAATGGAACGTTTTCCGGTAGCAGCGAAACCACAAAATATCCAGCAATATGTAATGGAACTTATACAGCTCAATCAGGTCGGATTAATTTCGAGAACAGTTGCTTTTGGACAGCAGAATTTGATTGGTCTCTTATTTTAAATGGTGAATATGAGTTTACTTTTGACGGGTTTGATTTAACTATTCTAAGAAAATATCCCGATTTCACTGATCGCTATGAGTTGACTAAAAATCCTGAGTAAAATGCATAAATTTTTCTAAAAACAAATCGCATTATTGAAGGCTTTTGAAAGCCTGATCAAGATCCGTAATTAAATCATCCAAGTGCTCTAAGCCCACGGACACCCGAATCAGATTTTGGGGAGTAAGCGTATCAGGACCTTCGGAAGCAGCCCTTCTTTCGATTAAACTTTCCACGCCTCCCAAACTGGTTGCATTAGTGAAATATTGAAGTTTGGAGATCAGCAGATCCGCTTCGGCGGCGTTTCCTTTTACCTGAAAAGAAACGATTCCCCCAAAACCTGACATTTGCGAAGCCGCAATCTCGTGTCCAGGATGGCTTTTTAATCCAGGGTAATACACCGCCTCGACACCAGAATGATTGGACAGGTAATCGGCCAATACAGCGGCATGCTCAGCGTGACCTTTCATGCGGTAAGGCAGGGTTTTGATACTCCGGCAGAGGTAATAGCAATCCATAGGTGAAGGCACTGCTCCTCCTACTTTCTGTACCACCCTTACTTTCTCCCAAAAATCATCTGCATTTTTTGTAATCAAAGCACCGCCGAGAATATCACTGTGGCCCCCAAAAAATTTGGTACTGGAGTGCATGACGATATCTGCTCCTAATTCTAATGGATTTTGGAAAACAGGCGTGGCAAAGGTATTGTCACAGCCAAGCATCGCTCCGTGTTCTTTTGCAAGTTTAGCTACACCACGGATATCTGTGATTTTCAAAAGTGGATTTGAAGGTGTCTCCACCCAGACTAGCCTGGTATTTTTCTTAAAGGCATTTTCGATGTTTTTCAAATCCGTCATGTCCACGAATGTAGCCTCAAGCACACCCTTAAAAAGTTGCAGGATAGCGTTTTTCAATCCGTGGTACATGTCATCAGGAGCAATGATATGAGAGCCTGGCTCCAATGCTTGAAATACCGAAACACCCGCTGCGTTTCCAGAAGAGAATGCCGCTGCATCAGCCCCTTTTTCCAATTTTGCCAAAAGCTGCTCCAAAGCATGGCGATTGGGATTGTTAGCCCGGGAATACGTCATCGATTCAGGCTGATGGATAAAAGTAGTGCTCAGTGTAATCGGCTGGATAACCGGCTGCTCTGAATCAGTGATATTATTTCCTCCGTGTATGGCTAGTGTTTCAAGTTTCATTGATCTCTTTTTTGATTTTGAATCCATTGAAAATTACTATTAATAATTTGGAGAATAAAACCTGATTTGTTTTGATGAAGTATCATTTTGCTCTAAAAAGCAAAAAAATCATTTTTACCCTTACAAATCAGAAACACTGCTACTCTTACAGAAATCTATCAGACAAGTGATTAACAGCCTAAAGGCAGAAATAGTAAATGTGACTTGTATCCTAAAAAAAACAGCCCATCCAATTGTCCCTATTAAAAAAAAACGATGATGAATTAAGTAAAATCATCATCGTCTATCAGCCATTCGAATACTTTGTTGAAAATTACCTTTCGGCAAAAGCGATGCAGAAAGTGCTTTGCTTAAAGTATAGAGATCTTATCTTATCCTATCCACCGATCTGACCAATGCCTCATCCTTCCGGATAAATCGGTTGGCCAACATGTTACATACCATGGCCACTAGGATAGCCCAGAATCCAATTTGATAGCTTCCTGCCACCGGTGCGTTGATGGCTGTGTTAATACCATTCGTCGTTAGAAAAACAGTAACTACGAGTCCTACCATGACCAAACTATTGATCATATTGATCATCATTTGTCTACCTCGATTATTGTATTGAAATATGGAAATCAGGGCCAAAAGTCCTGCAAATGCTGCCAAAGAGCCGATGTACCATTTGGATGTAGTCAGAATAACTTCCCCTGAAGCATCATAATTAGTCAATGAAAATGCAGTAAGCTCCCATGAATATGTACCCTCTGCCGAAATTTGAACCTGCTCCCAGAGGGGCATTCCTATGGTGACACCCATGGCGATGATGACTAGAAACAAGAAGATGGTTTGTACGCGCTGGATCATTTTTGTTGTTTTTTTGGCAAAGAAAAGCGGTTCTTAAATGCTTTGCAAGGAAAGGAAGTTTCTTAGCGGAATTGAAGCGGAATAGTATCTTTGCAGACTATGAGTGAAGTGAAGCGCTTTTTTCTGGAATTAAGCTATAAAGGCAGTACTTTTCATGGTTGGCAAATCCAAAAAAACGCCCATACAGTACAAGAAAGCATTGAATCTGCCCTGAGCACCTACTTCAGAAATCCAACCACCATATTGGGAAGTGGAAGAACTGACACAGGGGTACATGCCAGTATGCAGGTTTGTCATTTTGACACTGATATACCGTTTGAAAAGGAAAAATTCCTCAAAGCAATAAATGGTATACTTCCAAAGGAAATTGCCATACATTCCATCCGGGAAGTGATTCCGACAGCCCATGCCCGATTTGATGCAAAAAAGAGATCTTATGTCTATCGAATTGTTTTTCGAAAAAATCCATTTTTGGATGAATTGGCCTGGAGATGTTTTTACAATCCCGATGTGGAGCGAATGAATCTGGCCGCTGAAGCCTTGTTAAGACACGAAGATTTTGAGTGTTTTAGCAAAGTCCACACAGACGTGAAGCATTTTCGCTGTCAAATTAAATTTGCCCGATGGGAACAAAAAGACGGAGAATTGTTATTTCATATAACTGCAAACCGATTTCTACGTGGAATGGTCAGGGCAATAGTGGGAACTCTTCTGGAAATAGGATACCATCAACGCCAGCCCGAGGAAATGGATGAAATCATCAAATCCAAGGACCGGAATAAAGCTGGTAAATCAGCTCCCGCGAAAGGTTTATTTTTAAGCCGAATCGAATACCCAGACGATATCTATTTAGATTAAATTATTTTGAGCTTAGAAAAAGAAAAAGAATCCTCAGGCGAAATTGTAGACACCAAAGTCCTCAAGCAGCTCTACAATTTTGTAAAGCCGTACAAATCACGCTTCTATTTTTTAGTGTTTTTGACGGTGGCTCTGGCTGTATTGGCCCCCACAAGACCTTATTTCATCCAGGTTGCCATTGATGATTATGTCGCTGTAGGAGATGTGCCTGGATTGATCCGTATCATCTATCTTCTAGTGGGTTTGATGATTCTTCAGGCACTGGTACAGTGGGCACACACTTATTATTCCGGTTGGATAGGCCAGGTGATTATTCGGGATATCCGGGTCAAGCTTTTTAAACACCTCTTGAAACTCCGTCTTAAATTCTTTGATAATACCCCGATTGGACGTTTAGTAACCCGAAGTATTTCTGATATAGAGACACTGGCTGATGTCTTCAGCGAGGGGCTGGCAGCCATTATCGGTGATTTGCTTCAACTGGTGACGATTCTTGGTGTCATGTTTTACATTGATTGGAAACTGACTTTAGTGAGCCTCTGTACGCTACCACTGATGGTGATTTCTACCTATGTGTTCAAAGAGAAAATAAAAGTCACCTTCAATGATGTGCGGAATGCGGTTTCAAACCTCAATTCCTTCCTACAGGAACATATCACCGGTATGAATATCGTCCAGATCTTCAACAGGGAAAAAAGAGAATTTGAAAAATTTGAAGAGATTAATAAAGAACATGCTCGGGCACATATCCGGTCCGTACTTTATTACTCAATCTATTTTCCAGTGGCTGAGATCATCCAAGCCATCGGAATTGGTTTAGTTGTCTGGTATGGCGCCATTGGCGTGCTGGGGATGGAATTGCAGGTAGGTGTTTTGATTTCATTTATCATGTATCTGCAGTTGTTTTTCCGTCCGATTCGGATGATTGCCGATCGGTTCAACACCCTGCAGATGGGGGTGGTAAGCTCCTCCCGGATTTTCAAACTTCTAGACAGCAAGGAACATATCGACAATGAAGGGAATTATGCCCCCGAAAAACTGAAAGGTCATATCCGATTACAGGATGTATGGTTTGCCTATGTGGATGAAGATTATGTCTTGAAAAACATCAATTTTGAAGTAAAACCCGGAGAAACAGTAGCTTTGGTAGGAGCAACCGGCGCTGGCAAATCCTCTATCATCAATCTGATCTCCCGATTTTATGAGATCAGCAAAGGTTCAATCAGTATTGATGAGAAAGACATCCGGGATTTTGAACTCGGAATATTACGAAAACACATCGGAGTAGTGATGCAGGATGTTTTCCTTTTTTCAAATTCGATCTATTACAACATTACACTTGGCAATCCCGACATCACTCGCGAGCAAGTTATGTACGCAGCGGAATTAGTGGGTGCCAAACGCTTCATTGAGCGACTTCCCGAGGGGCTGGACTACAATGTGATGGAGCGGGGAGCTACCCTTTCTGTTGGGCAGCGACAATTGATTTCTTTTGTAAGAGCCATGGTCTATAATCCTGAAATCATTATTCTTGATGAAGCCACTTCCTCCGTAGATACCGAAACAGAAGAACTAATCCAGGAAGCTATCGACAAAATGATGAAAGGTCGTACCTCCATCGTGATTGCTCATAGACTCTCTACAATCCAAAAAGCAGATAAAATCATCGTTTTGCATAAAGGTGAAATCGTAGAAACCGGCACCCACGATCATTTACTTGAGCTGGGTGGATATTATACCCAGTTGCATCAGATGCAACTTAAGACTATGGCCATCTAGCCTGATTATTGCATTCAATCATGAATCTTGTATCATCTCAATAGGACTTACACCTAAAGGAAAATCCAAGCTCAAAAAGATTCGATTAAGGAATGAAGGATTGGCACCAGAACATCTGGCCATCCAGAAATTTCTTTAATTAAAAAATTAAAAACATCATGAAGTACAGAATTATCATCTTCCTCATTTTTCTACCTTTTCTAAGTTTTGCACAGGAACGAAGCATCGGCATACGACTTGGAGAACCTTTGTCAATCACCTACAAAGATTTTCTTTCAGATTATATTTCTTACGAATTTATGTTGGGAAGCGCAGGCCTCAACGGCAACAGCTATTACCGAAGGAATTTTGAAAATAATCCACCCAATAACAATGCCTTTTATTTTAGCCATTCCAGTCAGAAAGGTGTGTCCATCAATGCTCGGATTGCATATAATGAAGACTTCACAGAAACATTTGGCATCGAACAGGGCTACCTGCTCGGTTACGGAGGCGCAGGCGCTCAACTCAGAACCGCTACCATTACCTATGCTTTTGCAAATGGACTAGCGATTTCACCGAACGCCGTGATTTTGGAAGAAACGCGATCCAATGTGGACTTTGGTCCGGAGGTTTTTGCAGGTGCGGAATATTATTTTGATGATCTCCCCTTAAATGTTTTTGTGGAAGTAGGGATGTTTCTTGAACTTTTAGACAGAGTAGGTCATATCAAAGCACAAGGGGGAATAGGAGTACGATATATATTCTAAAAATGAAAAAGCGGATACTGTTTGGGTTGGCATTTTTGGTTTCCTTGTTTGCCGTAGGAATATGGGGATATATCTACCTGGGAGGCAATAATCCAGTAGTGATTGAATACATTCCAAATTCTCCAGAAAGCCTTGCGGGACGGACTTTTGAAGGTACTCCCCAAGATCCAAAGCTTCAGGAACTCTTTGAAGAAATCCAATTACAAAAAAGCTTAAAACCCGGCACTTTTCTTCATACCATCTATGAAGTAGAGCCTGCAGGGAAACGGGATACCATGAGAGTTTTCGTGGGTATAAATCAGACAGTTCCTCTATTGGATCAGGAGTTTAAAACTTTCGAATCAGAAGGTTACTTAATCGCAAAAATCACAGGTAATAGTTGGGTAATGCCGGGGCCTGACACCATCAAGGAAAAACTGAAGTCCTTCGCAGAAGAAGATGGATTAGAACTAAGCGGGATTTTTATCGACAGAATAATCTCCGAAAATGAGGTTCATGTTATAGCGCCGCTCAAGTAATCCCTTTCGAAGGCCTTTTTTTACGCATTGACTATCAGCTGTTTAACAAATAATGGGATTTTTTCAGGAACAAATTTTTCGCTCTATCCGTGAAACAGGTCATACCTAACGCCAACAACAATGAAAAAACTAAACCTACTTGCTCTATCCATTCTTGTCCTAATCGGCTTTCAAGCTTGTGAAGGCCCAGAGGGACCTCCAGGTCCTCCGGGTCTCGATGGAGTAAATATTGTCTCCGAAGTATTTGAAGTCGAAGTTGATTTCACCGCACAAAACAACTTCAGCGAGCAGTTCCAATTTAATCCTGTGATAGTGGAGAGCGATGTCGTATTGGCATTTATCGAATGGGAGTTAGATGGAGGCAATTCAGTATGGAGACCATTACCCCAGACCGTATTTTTCAATAACGGTGGAGTCTTGATTTATAATTTTGACTTTTCGAGAGTAGACTTCAGGTTATTTCTGGATGGAGCTATCGATCCAGCTACACTGGGTACAGAGTGGACTGCCAATCAAATTTTCCGAGTAGTGGTTGTGCCTGGAGATTTCGCATCATCCAGAATCGATTGGACCAATTACGAGGCCGTTACAACCTTACTAGGATTGAAAAATGAAGACTTCAAAAGAATAGAATTGAAGAACAAGAGATAATCTGAATCAGCTACCAATTAATTACCTCAAACAGGATCATGCATTTGCAGATCCTGTTTTTTAATGTTCGATTTTTCGGAGCGCCAAATAAAATTTGCTCCTTATCTTTGCACCATGCAATTAGAAAATGACCTGCTATTAAGAGCCGCTAAAGGCCAACCAGTCGAAAGAACCCCAGTATGGCTAATGCGTCAGGCTGGCAGAATATTGCCAGAATACAGAGCAGTACGGGACAGCGTAAGTGGATTTATTGAGCTTGCACAGACTCCTGAGCTCGCTGCTGAGGTTACTATCCAGCCAGTAGATCTTTTGCAGGTGGATGCTGCGATTATTTTCTCAGACATTTTGGTGATCCCGGAAGCAATGGGACTGCCATATGAGATGGTGGAAAAACGGGGACCTTATTTTCCCAATACTGTACGAACGGAATCTGAACTCCGAAAACTTCGTGTGGCAGATGGAGCCAATGACCTAAGCTATGTCATCAAGGCCATAGAAATCACGAAGAAAAACCTGGCTGGCAGAGTACCTCTGATTGGATTTGCAGGAGCTCCTTGGACTATTTTTGCTTACATGGTCGAAGGATCAGGTTCCAAAACCTTTTCCAAAGCCCGGGAAATGCTCTACACTCAACCGGATTTTTCACATCGCCTGTTGCAAATGATCACTGACAGTACGATCAACTATTTAAAAGCGCAAATCCAGGCAGGAGCGGATTTAGTACAGATTTTTGACAGTTGGGCAGGGATTTTGGGCCCGGATCAATACGCTGAATTTTCACATCGATACATCGCTCAGATTTGTAATGCAATCACTGAGGTGCCTAAGACCGTTTTTGCCAAAGGAGCTTTTTTCGCAAGGGAAGAAATGGGGCAATTAAACTGTGAAACGATTGGGTTGGATTGGAATATGGGAATCGCTGAATCCAGAAAGTTAATCGGCACAAATAAAACACTTCAAGGAAATCTTGATCCTGCGGCGCTCTATGGCAATCCCGATCAAGTCCGCAAAGCCACAAACGCGATGATGGATCAGTTTAAAGGCACGCGGCATATTGCCAACCTAGGTCATGGAGTTTATCCGGACATCTCTCCGGAGATGGTCAAAGTTTTCATCGAAACAGTAAAAAATTACAATTAACAATAGGAGCAAATTTGCTCCTTTTTTTATTTCCTCCTCAAAAGCTAATCGTATCTCCTACCCTGATAATCCCATCTTCAAGGGCGACCATATTCTGCCCGAAATAAACCTTGTTATTCAAAGTGCGATAAGAAGCGAGCGTTTTTAAAGGTTCTTTTCCGGCTTTACCGGAATCTTGATCCACAGTGATTAAGACACATCTTGCACAAGGCTTCACCACGAAAAATCCTACAGATCCTATTTTGATATTCCGCCAGTTATCTTCCTGATAGCTTTCACCTCCAGAAAAAACAATATTAGGCCTGAACCGATTCATCTCCACTTTTTCAATCAGCTTAGAATTCAAATGATTTAATGACTCCTGTCCGATAATCAAATAGGGCATCCCATCTGCAAAACTCACAGACTCATTATTTACAGCGTATTTGGCCCCTACCTTCCGCTCTGTACTGAGAGGCATTTTGACTAGCCGGCATGACATTCCCAATAAATCAGAAAACCAGGAATCTACCGCAGGATCTACAAGATTGGCCATGACTTGGTCATCCCAGATCGTAACTTCTATTTGCTCAGAAAGCATTGTTTCAAAAGGAATTTTGACCCGGTTGGATTGGTCATTTCTGTCATAGACTAGTAGGCCATCAGCTTCCAATTCCACCTGAATCATGGCCATTTGATGATGTGTGCGCTGCGTCAAAAAAATGCCTTCTTGATCCACCAGCATCCAACGTCGATCGTGTTCAAATCCTCTTTCCTCTACTTTTGCACTTGAAACCCGGATGCCGGCCAGTGATTTGATCGGGTAAATAAAAATGTCCTGAACTGTGATTTGAGACTCCATTTTATAAAAATAGAGCTCCGTTCGAGGAAAACTACCTTCAGGCAAATAAATTTATTATTGGAGGAAAAAGTGACTGAAGCCCATCCCAAATTTTGGAATTGAATTCAAAGTGACGATTTAAAGAGAGGGTCACAAGTCCAAGGACAAAAACCAAAATCCAGCGAAAACATTCTTTTTTATTTCTCATCTTAAAAAGCTCTGCCTTTAATTTAATCAGTAGATGCGAAAAGAGGTTTAGTGGTTGCAAATCGGGGAAAATATTATTCGAAAAACTGCCATCCTGTAGGCAGTCACAGATTATTCTGTTGCCATTTTGGGAAGGAAATCTAAAAAAATGCGCCACATTCCCTGACAATCTGACACAAATCAGACAATTTCTGGGGATGGCACATCCATTGAAGAAAGAGGAGTATATCTAATTTGAAACTAAAATAAATTTATAATCATGGGAAAAATTATCGGCATTGACTTGGGTACTACCAACTCCTGCGTAGCTGTAATGGAGGGTAATGAACCTGTAGTCATCCAAAACAGCGAGGGAAGAAGAACCACACCTTCTATTGTGGCTTTTCTTGACAATGGAAACGGAGAAAGAAAAGTAGGTGACCCTGCCAAGCGCCAGGCAATTACGAATCCTCAGAATACAATTTCATCCGTAAAAAGATTCATGGGTAAAAAATTCTCTGAAATTACAGAGGAGAAAAAGCATGCTTCTTATAAAGTAGAAAAAGGACCCAACGATACAGTTGTAATCAAAATCGGAGACAGATCTTACACTCCTCAGGAGCTTTCTGCAATGATCCTTCAGAAAATGAAGAGTACAGCAGAGGATTTTTTGGGACAAACGGTAACAGAAGCAGTCATTACTGTACCTGCCTACTTCAATGATTCAGAACGTCAGGCGACTAAAGAAGCCGGACAAATTGCTGGTCTGGAAGTGAAAAGAATCATCAACGAGCCAACCGCTGCCGCATTGGCTTACGGTATGGACAAGAAAAACAAGGACATGAAGATCGCTGTGTATGACCTTGGGGGTGGTACATTCGATATTTCTGTACTTGAACTTGGTGATGGCGTTTTTGAAGTAAAGTCTACCAATGGTGACGTGCATTTGGGTGGTGATGACTTCGATCAAGTAATCATCAACTGGCTTGCTGACGAATTTAAATCGGAAGAAGACATTGACTTGAGAAAAGATCCAATGGCGCTTCAGCGATTAAAGGAAGCCGCCGAAAAAGCAAAAATTGAACTATCAAGTTCTGCTTCAACGGAGATCAATTTGCCATACATAACTGCCACTCAGACTGGTCCAAAACACTTGGTACGTACACTGAGCAGATCTAAGTTTGAGCAGCTAAGCGAAGACTTGGTGAGAAGATCAATGGAGCCTTGTAAAAAAGCGCTTGCAGATGCAGGGATGAGTCCTTCGGATATTGATGAAGTGATCTTGGTCGGTGGATCGACTCGTATACCAAAAATCCAGGAAGAAGTAGAAAAATTCTTCGGCAAAAAACCTTCAAAAGGTGTAAACCCAGATGAAGTAGTTGCAATCGGAGCTGCAATACAGGGTGGAGTTTTGACCGGGGAAGTGAAAGATGTCCTTCTTTTGGATGTTACCCCACTTTCATTGGGTATCGAGACTATGGGTGGAGTATTCACCAAATTGATCGAATCAAACACCACCATTCCAACCAAAAAATCTGAAGTGTTCTCCACAGCAGCTGATAACCAGCCTGCAGTAGACATTCACGTTCTTCAGGGAGAGCGGGCAATGGCCAAAGACAACAGAACGATCGGTAGATTCCAATTGTCTGACATTCCACCTGCACCAAGAGGTGTACCACAGATCGAAGTTACATTTGACATCGATGCCAACGGTATCCTAAATGTGTCAGCAAAAGATAAAGGCACTGGTAAAGAGCAAAAGATTAAGATCGAGGCCTCATCTGGACTATCCCAGGATGAAATCGAAAGAATGAAAGCAGAAGCAGAAGCCAATGCGGCTGCTGACAAAGCTGAAAAAGAGAAAATCGATAAGTTGAATCAGGCAGATAGCTTGATATTCCAGACTGAAAAACAGTTGAAAGAATACGGAGATAAACTTTCCGAAGGAAATAAATCAGCGATCGAGTCAGCTCTTGAATCTTTGAAAAGCGCTCATCAGTCTCAGAACATTGCCGGCATTGATGCCGCTATGGACGGGCTGAATAAGGCTTGGGAAGCTGCTTCTACCGAAATGTACAATGCAGCAGGAGCTGCCGGTGCAGAAGGTGCTCAGGGTGGCCCTAGTGCAGGAGCTACGCAAGATACCTCTGGAGATGGAGTATCTGATGTAGACTACGAAGAGGTAAGCGAAGACAAAAAGTAATCAGACGCTAAATCAACATAACAGTGCCAGATTCAACTCTGGTACTGTTCTTCATTCAGAGCCAAGAATCCAGATTAAACATCAAGGTTCTTGGCTTTATTTCTTGATTCAAGATTGACATGCTTATGCAATTGACAGCTGAAAATAAATTAAAGAAACTCATCATCGTCGGAGATCGGGTTTTGATCCGGCTCAAGCGACCAAATGAAAAAACAGGATCTGGTCTTTATCTCCCTCCCGGAGTGCAGGAAAAAGAAAAAGTCCAGCAAGGCTACATTATCAAAGCCGGGCCAGGATATCCGATTCCTATGCAATCAGAGGATCACGAGCCTTGGATGGATGCTGATGAAAAGGTAAAGTACGTCCCACTTCAAGCCAAAGAAGGTGATCTCGCTATTTTCCTGTTGTCAGGTGCGCATGAAGTGATTTACGAAGGAGAAAAGTATTTCATCGTCCCACAACATAGTATTCTAATGTTGGAAAGGGAACAAGAACTATAAAAAAAAGCCTAACAAATTGTCAGGCTCCAAAAATCGAATAAAGTAGAAGTAGTGCAACTTAGTTGAAAGCTCGTTTAAACCGAGCTTTTTTTCTTAATGCCACCAAATTTTTCTTCTTTTCATGCTTTTAGGAAGTTCATAGGCCGCTTTACTTTCAACCTGAATTACCTCGTAATCCTCCCAGACTTTTCGATTTTTTGCCTCTAAGCCTTTGGGGTTGTTTATGATTTTTCGGGTTTGGATCCCAATTAAAGCGCTCTCTTTGTTCCAGATCGAAGAATTTTTGGCAGCTGGACCTTTTGAAACTTCGCGGTTCTCTTCGATAACCAATCTAATTCCTGTATCGGAAGAAGTGTCTAACCTGGAATATTTTAAGGTTGATCCTTTGGGAAAATCCTGTCCGTACAATGAAATACTTATAAAGAAAGAAATTGCAAAAAAGAAGAAGTTTTTCATAATCTGTATATTTGGGCGGTATAAAGATATACTCTCCAAATAGAAAAATGTTGTCATGAAATCAATCTTTTCAGGAAGAATTCACACTTTTTATAAAATTATATTCTTCTAATTCAGAAAAATAATTCTTTTTACAGTACTGGAATAAACGAGAAAACTAGAAAAACTCAGACACATGGAAATTTCTAAGTCCTTCTGAAATCAGATTTGAGATTTGATCGTGGATAAATCAAAAAACCGGGCTGAAAATCAACCCGGCTTAATTTACAAAAGACCCTATGTATTTTATTATTTTAGAATGCAAATACAGCAGCGATCAAGAAGGAGGCTAATGATTTGCTTGGATTCAATTCTTGGTTGAGGAAAAACTCTTCACCCATTGAATCGATTCTCAATTCTGGAATCAAAGTCAGGTTCTTGCTGATTTTAGCATTTCCCGATAAGGTCATAGCAAAGACATTTCCATCCCCTTGACCATTGACACCTACGACACCTTCCAGACCACCGTTGAAAACGCTGAAATATTCTCCCCTGAGTCCTAGAGCAAACTTTTCGGAAGTGGTTGCCTGAAGATATCCTGCAAAACCATAAAATCCAGATCCATCTCCTGTCGAGTCTTGAACATCAGATCCAGTAAAGAATTCTCCAGAAGAGGTAGTATTATAAGTTGTATTTACTCCTAAAAAAAGCTTCTCTGACAAATTGAATCCCGTAGTGAGATCAACTTGTAATGTATTCCCTGCTGAGGTTTGATCAGCGATCAATCCACCGTCGTTTAATAATCTTCCATCTTGGTCACCATACACCAGATTTAGATAAGTACTTCCTGCATCGGTAGAATATCCCAATTGCGCACCCAAGGTGTAAGTTCCACTTAGATTAAATTCTGTCATATCTGTAGGATTCATTACCGAGGCCATTAATGACCATTTATCCGAAATCGCAAAATCAGCTTTTAATCCGGTATGAGAGAAAGGCCCATAGGAAAACATATAGGAAGTGGAATAATTGAAATTACCTGTGGGTGAGATCACTTCATAGCCCAGGAAAGTATTGAAATTCCCGAAAGTGAGCGTGACCACCTCATTCACATTCCAGTAAACATACAATTGATTGATTATTTGAGAACTACCGGCCAAACCACCACCATATAGGGGTGAACCAAAAACAGCATCTTCTCCTCTTGGCCCGAATACGAAATCAGCTACGGCACCTACATTTTTTCCTTGGTAAGTGGCGATGACATTGGCCATTCCAAGAGCAAACCCAGGTAAATTCCCAAAAGAGGAGGCTGGTGATACAAAATTCTCTCCGCTATTTGGAGCATTGAAATTTGTCCTAAAATAAGCATCTACAGAACCTGATATGGTCAAAACAGGGGGTTCTTTTTCCTCGCTTACTGCTTCATTGAGCACTGCTTCTTGAGCAATGAGAAACTGACTTTGTGTAAAATTGAGGATCAGTGAAAACAGAATGAATTTTTTCATGTTAAATTTGAATGTTAGTGAATGTTAGAGTTGACTAGCAGGACCCCATCCGGATGAAAGAGAGTCGCATTTTTTTCGCCGGAGGGGTTCTTTATTTTAATTGGCATTACTCATCATATACGATGGTATAGCCCCGGATTCCATGTTCGTGAGAATCCAGACCGCTTTTTTCATGGGCCTCAGATACTCGGATACCCATTGTTTTTTTGAGGACATAAAATATTATGAAAGCACAAGTGAAGGCCACAGCACCGCAAATCACCACTCCGGTAAGCTGCGTCAAAAAGGAATGATCAGGATTAGTAGAAAAAATCCCTACTGCCAAAGTGCCCCAAACTCCACAAGTAAGATGGACAGAAACTGCTCCAACCACATCGTCTAGTCTGAATCTATCCAGCAAAACTGCGGAGTAAACTACCAGCACACCCGCTATCAAACCTATGATCACTGCTGAGGCAGGCGTGATCACATCCGCTCCTGCAGTAATTCCCACCAGGCCAGCAAGGATGCCATTCAGCATCATGCCTAGGTCAAGCCGTTTGAAAACTATGTTGCCTGCAAAAAATCCTCCGATACCACCGGCGCAAGCTCCTAAAGATGTGGTCACTAATACCATTGAAACCAAAGCAGGATCTGCAGACAATACTGAGCCTCCATTGAAACCGAACCAGCCCAGCCATAGCATGAAAACGCCAATCACCGCTAACGGAACAGAGGCCCCAGGTTTATCGACCGTTTTGCCATTGACATATTTTCCGATTCTCGGTCCGACTAAAATCACACCTGCCAAGGCACCCCATCCACCCACAGAATGAACCAAGGTACTTCCGGCAAAATCATAGAAGCCCATTGCATCTAAGGCTCCACCACCCCATTTCCAACTTCCTATTAAGGGATAGACCAAGCCCACAAAAAGCAATGTAAAAATCAAATATGCCGAAAGCTTAACCCGCTCAGCTATTGCTCCTGACACGATGGTGGCAGCAGTGGCGGCAAACATCCCCTGAA
>CAZFSC010000002.1:30806-81151 GCA_964521585.1 uncultured Limnohabitans sp. | reverse complement strand
GTTTTACTTGGTGACGAAACAAGTGAAATAGAATGATCAAGTTGAAAGTGTTTTTACTTATTGGATTTCCTTTGGGAAAAGAAAAAACAATTACGAACTGAAAATGGTCTTCTAGGTCAAGATTTGATCTGGAATTCGAAGATTCAACTAATTCGCTTCAAAAGGAACCATTGACATTTTAGAAGTTTGTCATTTGTCTCAATTCAATTCCTGAAAGAAAAAAAGATACCGTTTAGTAAATTCGGTGCTTCAGTAGCCAAAACTTGAGAGTACTTTTAAAAAAACCTGTCAGAAAGAATCCGAAGTGGCTTTGCCGATTTGATACCCTAATGAACCCTAACCTTACCAAAGTTTAGTAATGATTTCCCTAAAGGATTCTTCCGTATTTGACAACTCCGTTTTAATGGTTTATGCGGTTTTGCCTAAAATTCAGGCCTCCAAAAAACAACTTTTTAAATCAAATCTTGCATTTAAAGGATTGCAACTTTTCGAAGCATTACAGCAGCGCACCCAGGAAATAGCAAACGCATCGGGTTTAGAGACGGTCTGGTTCTACGATCATGAAATTCCGGGACGCAGTTTTGGGGAACGTTACAGTACAGCCTTTGCCAATCTTTTTGAAAAAGGATATGAGCATGTCATTTCCATAGGCAACGATATTCCGCAACTTCAGATCTCTCATATCCATCAGGCAGTTTCATCATTGGAAAGTTATACCGCAGTGTTGGGTCCTACGGTGGATGGAGGTGATTACTTGATTGCCTTCTCAGCAGATTCCTTTGACAAAGAAAGCTTCAGCAATTTACCCTGGAATAGCCCCCATTTACATCAAAAACTAACACAATCATTCCAGAAAAATACTTGCGAAGTTTATTTTTTGGAAGAACTCATCGACGTGGATGATTTTGAGGCTTTGCAATCCATTGGGAAAATCTATTCCTTAAAATGGATAAGAATGCTACTCCAAATTTTAAAGCAGTATTCTCCAAAGTTTAATGATTTACTGCAGGATTTTTTAATTCAAAAAGATAACCCTTTACGGGCCCCGCCATTTTTCCATCCAGGATAAGCCTCCTGACTTCTAATTCCATTTCTTCTCTACCGCCTGGGCTTTAAAAAGCTTAGCTGGAAATTATACTCATTTAAAAAATGTATATGAAAATTTCATTTACTCTACTTGCCTTGCTGTTTTGGCAGCTTGGATTTTCTCAGACTTTTCAATACCAGGGCAAAGTCCAGGACATGAACCAACTCCCTGTTCCGGGAGCTACAATCAATGAATTGGGCACTTCAAATGTCGCTATTTCAGATCAGGATGGCCTCTTTACCATCAGCAGTTCCAATCAAAATCTAATCCTTAGAATAAGTTTTATCGGATTTGAAACACAAAATGTGGCGATTAAAGACGGGGAATTCAATCCTGTAATCACCCTTCAGGAATCTACTCAATCGCTAAATGAATTTGTAGTAACAGCCTTGGGGGTACAGCGACAGCGTCAGTCCCTCTCCTCAGCCGTATCGACCATCGGTTCCAGGGAACTAAGTGATGTGCCTCAAACCAATATTATCAATTCGCTGGCAGGCCAGGTCGCGGGTGTTCAAATCACCAACGGATCCTCTGGTGTCGGCTCAAGTTCCCGGGTAATCATCCGGGGAGAAAACTCCATCAGCGGAAATAATCAGGCACTGATCGTCATCGATGGTGTTCCGATGATCAATGAGCAAGTGACCAGTGATTTATTTAATGACGGAGCTAATATTCAGGAAGTGGATTTCGGGAATGGAGCAGCGGAACTCAACCCCGATGATATCGAAACCATCACGGTCCTCAAGGGTCCTGGATCAGCGGCTTTGTACGGTGCAAGAGCGGCAAACGGGGTCATTTTGATTACGACCAAGGACGGAAAAAGAAAAGAAGGAATAGGCGTGACCACCAGTTCAACACTGACTTTTGACGGTTTGCTTACGCTGCCTGATTATCAGAATGTCTATGGAGGTGGGTCAAATGGTCAGTATGCCTTTCAAAACGGTATCGGTGCAGGCGTCAATGATGGAGGAATTTCCAGCTATGGCCCAAGATTGAATACGGGTCTTCTTATTCCCCAATTTGACAGTCCTTCGGTAGACGTAAACGGAAACCCAGTCCGAGGCGGCGATGTGATCAGCCGAACCCTTCCCAATGGCAGTTTCACACCCATCACCCCTACCCCTTGGATAGCCAGACCTGACAATGTGCGTGATTTCTTCCGAACAGGAATTACCTCTCAAAATAATTTTGCAGTGACTTCCGGTGGGGAAAAGGGAGGAGCTAGAATCTCTTACAGCAACCTGAGGAATGAGGGCATTCTCCCAAATACAGATCTAAAAAGGGATGGATTAGCCATCAGCGTGAATCAAACTCTGACAGAAAAATTCAGAGTGGATTTATTTACCAATTACATTAATTCGAGAAGTAATAATAGACCAAACCTGGGCTACGGCTATGAAAATGTAATGTACGGCTTCAACTGGACCGGACGCCAAACTGATATCAGCGCCTTGCGCGACTATTGGCAGGCAGGCCAGCAAGGCATCCAGCATTTCGATTTCAACTACCTCTGGCTGACCAATCCGTATCTGACCTTATTTGAAAACACGAATAGCTTCAATAAAAACAGAATTTTGGGAAATTTGGCTTTGATCTATGATTTGTCTGACAAACTGAGTTTACGATTACGGACGGGAGTAGACAATTCATCAGATTCAAGAGCCTTCCGACGTGCCTTCAGTACCAACAGAAGGGTGTTTGGTGGCTATCGGGAAGATGATGTCCGCTTATTTGAAATGAATTCAGATTTTTTGCTGACTTATTCAGATCAAATCAATAGTGATTGGATTTACTCAGTCGCAGCTGGTGCAAACCGACTTGATCAGCGGATCAATTATTCCTATACGGAAGCCTATCAATTGGCTTTACCTGGAATCTATACCATCGAAAACTCTCGAGTACCATTACGTGGAAGCAGTCAAATATTTGAAAAAAGAATCAACAGTATCTACACGTTTGGAAACCTGAGCTATCGCTCCATGTTGTTCTTTGACCTGACACTCCGTAACGATTGGAGCAGTACGCTCCCTGCTGAAAACAATTCTTTCGCTTATTATTCAGGAGGATTGAGCTATGTTTTATCTAAAGCTTTCATCCTTCCAAAAATGATATCCTCATCCACCCTGCGCTTCAATGCTGCCAGTGTGGGTAACGATACGAATCCATACCAGCTGAATAACACTTTCCAGTTCAATCAGAACTATGCCTCATTCACCCGAGTCACTAACAGATCGGTTTTAAACAATCCGAATCTAAAGCCGGAGCGGCTTAATTCTCTCGAAGCAGGGATGGCTCTTGGACTATGGCAAGATCGGATTCAGGCTGACTTGGCTCTATTCCAAAACACCAGTATTAATCAAATCATCGGAAGACCTATATCCACGGCTTCAGGCTTCAGTAATATCATCGAAAATGGGGGGAAAGTACGGACCAGAGGACTTGAGTTTAGTGTCAATGCCATGGCAGTGGATCGCGGAGCTTTTAACTGGAATATAGGTGCAAACTTCTCTACCTACAGAAGTGTGGTCACCGAACTTCCAGAAGGTGTAGACCAGTATGTCACCGGTGAAGCCAGTGTGTTCCGGGGATCTGGAGGCTCCAATTCGGTTTTTTACATTGCCAGAAAAGATGGCAGAATCGGAGATATGTATGGCTCTGGATTTCAGGAATTCGAAGGACAGACCATCTTTGGATCTAATGGACTTCCGCTCCAAGATGGTCAGCTACGGCTTTTGGGAAATTACAATCCTGACTTTTTTGTAGGCTTGACCAATACGATTCGATATAAAAGCGTACAGCTCGGATTCGTATTTGACTGGAGGCAGGGCGGAAAGATAGTTTCCCGTACTAAAGCGCTGGGAAGCACTTCTGGTGTATTGAAAGAGACTTTGGAAGGAAGAGAGACCGGAGTAATTGGGCAGGGCGTCACCAATGCGGGAACCCCCGAAAACCCGCAGTATGTCCCAAATACGAAAGTAGTCCCAGCCAGTACTTATTACAACAATTTCTTTGACAGAGGCAATGAGGCCTCTGCATTGTATGATGCTTCTTATGTGAAACTCCGTCAGTTAAGTATCTATTATGATCTTCCTTACAATTGGGTCAATCAAATTGGTTTCCAAGAAATTAAAGTAGGATTCATCGGAAGTAACTTGTTGCTATTTACAGAAAATCCACATTTCGACCCTGAATTGAATGCCATGCAAGGCCGCAATCTCACTTACGGTGTAGAGGACATGTCATATCCCTCTACTAGAAGCTTTGGCTTTAGCATAAAGACACAATTTTAATTAGGAAATCTAGCATGGCGACAATGTCATTCACTGAAAGAATGATCAACCATGAGAGATTCCCTCTGACCATCAAAAAAAAATATACAGATGAAAGTATTCACCAAACTTGGAATGAGTGTCGCGCTTCTGCTCACGCTTTCCTGTACCGAAGGATTTGAAGAAATAAATACTAATCCAAATTCTCCAGAGTCGATTGGACCACAATTTCTACTGTCCAATGTAATCTCAGTAGCTGCCGATGAAAACACTTATTCTCAGGGTTTCCGCCTGGCCAATTATTTGGCGCAATTCGCTGCGAGTGTGGAATTTGAACGGATAGATCGCTATGAAATGGGCAGCAATGCTCAATATTGGAATAGCAATTTCCGATTGCTAAATGATATCCGCTCCCTTCAAAACAATCCGGCAAGTAACGAGGCCTATCAGGCGGTCGGGGATATTATGAAATGCTACTTATTCGCTCAACTGACAGATATGTGGGGAGATATTCCTTACTCTCAGGCATTAAATGCTACAGATGGAGTTTATAATCCAAAGTACGATACCCAGGAGTTCATCTATACAGATCCGCAAATCGGTATTTTGGCGACTTTGAAAAAAGCATCCGAAACACTCGCTAATACTTCCACCAGTATTCAGGGAGACATGATGTACAATGGCAACCTTCAGAAATGGCGTAGATTTGCAAACTCACTTAGATTCAGATATTTGCTGAGAATCAGCAAGCGATTGACCAATTTCTCAGAAATGCAGGCACTTGCTGATAGCAACCAATTGATGCAAAGCAATGCCGATAATGCGGTAGTCCCCTACTTGGCATCCGCTCCCAATCAATGGCCAATGTCCCAATCGGCATTGGGACTTTACCAGGAACACAGGATGACAGTAACTGTGGATTCGGTTCTAAAAGCTTGGAATGATCCTAGGCAGGCGGTTTTATACAAACCCACCCAATCAAGTGTGACCAATGGAAATCCACAATTCAAAGGTCTTCCCAATGGGCTAAACAGAGAGACGATCAATAGCCGGGGGATTAATCTGAATGACATTTCTCTTTTTGGATCCATATTCAGAGATGTACCCAATGGGGTGAACGGCCAGTTTATGCAATACGCCGAGTTGCAATTTGCACTGGCAGAGGCAGTCACCAGGGGCTATATCACAGGAGATGCCAATGCTTATTATGAAAAAGGAATACGTGCAAGTTTTGATTATTACCGAACTGCCGTACCTGCTGATTATTTTTCCAGACCTACTGTATCGCTCAGCACTGGGAATGCACTCAATAAAATTCTGACACAGAAATGGCTCGCACTGATCAACAACGGTCATGAGGCTTGGTTTAATATCCGTAGAACAGGAATTCCTGCACTCAAACCGGGGCCTGACAACTTAAATAATGATCGATATCCAGTCCGATACCTCTACCCAGAATCTGAACAAGCAGTCAATCGGGCAAATTATCAGGAAGCCGCAAGCAGAATGGGTGGAGATGATATCAACAGCAAAGTTTGGTGGGAGAAATAATAAATCTCAGACCCGATTAGATTTAGCTTGCTGTGTGGGGAAAGGCCAATTAAATCTGATCGAATTTAAGTAAATCGTCCAGATTCGTCCAGATTACGATTTTGGTCAAAATTGATCCCGAAAGCTTAGACTAATTATCTACCGATAAACAGGCTTTTAGTCCTAAAATCAGAAACAGTCCCCTAGCCAAAACTTAAGACTCGAATCTTGTGTAAGTAAAACAAGTAATGTCGATTGATTCGCTTACTGCTCATACGGAGAGTAAGGCTTTTCTCTTAGTTTAGTTGACACAGACATTGCAATGAAAGCTCCGCGAGGGGCTTTCATCTTTTCCAATGGTTTACCTTCTGAACACTGCAGTTCACGCGAAGCTTTCAAAAAACATTTAGATCTGAGATTCAAGCGAATAAAATTTTACTCAAGATTTGATTTCGAAAAATTGTGGATGGGAATGATATTTAATTACATTTGCAAGCCGTTTAGCAATTGGCTTCTCGGCGATGATTCAGCTAATTTTGGATTGTCAACAAGTTTCGGGGTGTAGCGTAGCCCGGTATCGCGCCACATTTGGGATGTGGAGGTCGTAGGTTCGAATCCTGCCACCCCGACTTAATCAGCTCTTGAATTAATTTTCAGGAGCTTTTTTTTGTTTCAAGTGGGCTGGGACAAGATTCGAAGCCCCTATTAATTTTTTGGCATTTGAGTTTTTGTTATTTGGAGACCGGAGAAAGTTTAGCTAAATAAATTTTCCACTGCTTGCGGAAATATTCGTTTCCATACCTTTTCAAATTGCATGAATGTTAATCCTGATTTTCGTTAGACAAGTCCTAAATCTTGATTTTTAGCAAATTCCACCCTGTCCTGAATCATATGTTTTGAAGCCATGGAAGGCCGTTCCATCTGTATTTTCGAAGTAAAAAGATGAAATTAGGATTTCCGTTAGTTAGATTCTTCTAAGTTTTCTGGCTTATTTTTCTTTTATTTCCGGTTCAAAGAAATCAACATATTTGAATTCTATTCATTCCTAGCAAGGAAATTAAACCAAACTAAATAAATGATTGAGCTGATTAATGCCGTAATCTGGAGTGATGCACTGATTTTTTTATGCCTGGCTGCAGGTGTTTATTTTTCGATAGCCACCCGATTTTTGCAGGTAACTTATTTGAAAGAAATGATAACGCTGCTATTTAAGGGAGAATCATCAGAGGAAGGAGTTTCTTCTTTTCAGGCGTTTGCCATTGCCATCTCAGGAAGAGTAGGAACTGGAAATATTGCCGGGGTGGCCACTGCGATCGCTATGGGAGGTCCTGGAGCTATTTTTTGGATGTGGGTGATTGCTTTCCTGGGAGCTTCTTCAGCCTTTGTGGAAGCGACCTTGGGTCAGATCTATAAGGAAGTCAATGCCGGACAATACCGTGGGGGCCCTGCTTACTACATCGAAAAAGGAATCGGGAAGAAGTGGTATGCCATGATCTTCGCCTTTGCCACTATCATGGCCACTGCCCTTTTTATGCCCGGAGTTCAAAGCAACAGTATCGCCCTGAGTATGAATAATGCTTTTGAAATTCCGGTAGTGTATACTGCTTCATTTATCACAGCACTTTTAGCTCTGATTATCCTTGGTGGTGTGAAGCGGATCAGTAAAGTGGCAGAAGTGATAATACCGGTCATGGCCGCCGCTTATATTTCGATGGCTGTCATCATCATTGCCATGAATATCACTGAAGTGCCATCAATTTTTGCATTAATCATCAAATCCGCCTTCAATATGGAATCTGCTTTCAGCGGAGTATTTGGGATGGCGATCGCTTGGGGGGTAAAACGGGGCATCTATTCCAATGAGGCTGGTCAGGGTACTGCTCCGCATGCCGCTGCAGCAGCTGAAGTGTCACATCCGGTCAAGCAAGGACTGGTTCAGTCCTTTTCTGTCTACATCGATACTTTATTTGTCTGTACAGCGACAGCCTTGATGATTCTTTTCACCGGTCAATATAATGTGATCAATCCTGAGGGCGGATACATCGTGGAAAACCTCCCGGGGGTGGCTTTTGGTCCTGAGTACACCCAGTTTGCCGTTGCGACTCAGTTTCCTTCTTTAGGTAAAGGGTTTATAGCTATTTCCCTACTTTTCTTTGCTTTCACGACCATCATGGCATATTACTATATCGCAGAGACTAATCTCAGCTACCTTACCAGAAAAATTTCTGCCAAATGGAGTCTGACTGCCCTGAGATTGTTGCTATTGGTTTCCACTTTCTACGGAGCGATAAAAACAGCCGAAACCGCCTGGATGATGGGTGATATTGGAGTGGGACTGATGGCATGGCTCAACATAATCGCCATCCTGCTACTGCGGAAACCTGCTTTCAAAGCGTTGGCTGATTACAAAAGACAACGTAAAGAAGGCAAGGATCCTATATTCAAAGCCAAGGATGTAGGCATTGAAAACGCAGACTTCTGGAAATGATCAGAATCTCTCTGTAAGAATCCAGAATTCCTTGAAGATCGAAAGAGGTCTGTCAACCAATTGAAAAAGAGATCTGAATTCTTAGAGAACCAGAACTTTGAAATAGACCGGGCTTCGGATTAAACAGCCGTTTCTAACGAAATAATGCGTATTTTAGAGTTCTCATACTTTACTTATTCAATGAAGTCGAATAACAGAGCTTAGATTAAATCAATGGATTTGCGGCGAAATTTCCCGCGGATTTGTTCTTAAATATCCCAACCCATGCAGCTAAAAAACTCCCTTTTCCTTATCTTATTTCTTCCGATTTTCAGCTTTGCACAAGCCAAAGTAGACACCATTGAAGTCTACAGCCCGGCCATGCAAAAGTACCTCAAAACAGCAGTGACCACTCCCTCCAGTTATCAGGACGGAAATCAGAGTTATCCCACGCTTTATTTATTGCACGGAGGAAGCGGAGCTTTTTCAGATTGGCTGAAAAAGACCACCTTACCTGGGCTAGTACAGCAAATGGCTGAAGAATATGAACTTATTATAATCAATCCAGGTGTGGGACCTGCCAGCTATTATTTTGATAGCCCTTTACTCGATTCGGTTCAATATGAGACTTACATTACTGCAGAACTGATTCCCGAAATAGACAAAAAATACCGTACACTGGCTAAAAAAGAATCACGGGCAATCACAGGACTATCCATGGGCGGTCATGGCGCAATTACACTAAGTGCCAAGCATCCCGAACTTTTTGGAGTAGCCGGAAGCATGAGCGGGGTGATGAATATAGATACCAGATTGTGGGATGTACCAGATGGGTTTAAGGAAATGCGGAACCAAGCTCAAAAAGCAATGCTAGGAAATATCGGCTATGAATTCCCCTATTCAAAATATACCGCCGTAGGTCTGGTGGATGAGATGAGACAGAATGGAATCCCACTTATCATTGATTGTGGGACGGAGGATTTCCTGATTGCCACCAACCGGCAATTACATCAATTACTACTCGCCAATGGAACAGCCCACGAATACATTGAGCGGCCAGGCGCACATACTTGGCAATATTGGACTGAGGCATTGCCAGTACAGCTGTTTTTTATAGACAAGCATTTAAAGCGGTAACTTTATAATCCCAAAATTATTTTCAGAATTCACGCTTAATTTTGCCTTTGCAATACCATTAATTTAGACCATGTATCAATTCGATTCGATCAGACCTTTTTTTGAGTCAGAAGCAAATGCTGCGATCCGACAGATAATAGACGATCCCATGCTTGAGGCGATGATGAATTTTACATTTCCAGAGGATAAAAATCAAAGCTGGAAAAACCTGATGCTCCACACGCATTCCTTACGGGATTTTCAGATCAATTTCATTTACCCTGGAGTAATGAAAGTCCTCGAGAAGAGTTCGGATGGGTTGAGTACCGGCGGCTTTGACAAACTTGAGCCCAATACCGCCTACTTATTCATCTCCAATCACCGGGACATCATCCTGGACACTTCCCTGCTCAATGCATGCCTCTTTGAAAATGGTCTAGTCCTGACCACCTCGGCGATAGGCGATAATTTAATTCAAAAACCATTTCTCCATATTCTTTCCAGACTCAATCGAAATTTTGCAATCAAAAGAGGCCTTCAAGGCAGAGCTTTGCTAGAAAGTTCCCAATTGGCTTCTGCATTCATCCGGAAAAGTCTGATTCACGAAAACCGGTCTGTCTGGACCGCACAGCGGGAAGGAAGAACCAAAGACGGAAATGACAGCACTCACAAAGGAGTCCTGAAAATGCTGACCCTAGCGGAAGAGGGCCCGGATCAATTTGCCTTTTTTGAAAAAATAAATGTAGTCCCGGTTTCTATTTCGTATGAGTATGATCCAACAGACGTGTTGAAAATGCCTGAGCTACTGGCTAAATCCAGGGATGAAAAGTATGTAAAAGGAGAAAATGAAGATTTTCTAAACCTGCTTAGAGGAATCATGGGAAACAAGAAGCGGATTCACCTCCAAGTAAATGGGCTTCTCACTGATGAAATCAAAACAATTTCCAAGTCTGATATGGGTTCCGGCGAGAAACTTGCCCAACTTGCAAATGTCATCGACCAAAAAATCTGGGCAGGATACAAGCTTTGGCCAAGTAATTACATCGCACACGATTTACTCTATGGAGATGAGGAATTCAAGGCAAATTATACTCCGGAAGAGCGAGATGCTTTTGAAAGAAGATTGAAAGAAAAAGTAGATGTGAGCAATGAATTCTTGGTGAAAAGCTTTCTATCCATGTATGCCAATCCAGTGAATAATCAGCTGAAAATTGCCGGTATCGAGAATTAACCTACGTTAATTTCAAGCCGAAATTCCGTCCCTTGATTGATCTGGCTGCTTATTTCCATTTTTCCATCCAGCTTTTCCAAAAGGACCTTTACCAAATTCAAGCCGAGCCCGTAACCCTTCTCCCCATCAGTACCCAATTCGGAACCCGAATTTGAATTGAAGATGGCTCTGATTTTAGAGTCTGAAATTCCAACACCGGTATCCTTGACTTTGATATAAAGTCGCTTGGTCTCATCTTCTTGGACTTCCAATTCCAGTGACACGTCTAACGAACCGTTTTCAGGTGTGAACTTGATGCTGTTAGAAACCAAGTTTCCGATAATCTGAAAGACCAAGTGCTTATTGAAAGGAACAAATTCATGATTCGGAACATAAGAAACTTCCAGATTTAGTTTTTTCAAAAGAGCCTGCGGAGCGCATAGCTGTTCCACTTTTTTTTTTAACCCGACTAGGTGAATTTCATTTTCAGCCAGATTGTTTTTTTTGTTACCCCAGACATCGAACCTGGAATTTAAAATACTGTCAGTCAGATCCATAATTGATTTTCCACTTGTACTGATAAGGGAGAAAAAACTCATCATTTCCTCAAATGTATTGTCATCTCCCTGATGGAGAACGACCTCTGAAAGCCCAATAATTCCTCCCACAGGCCCCCTGATATCATGGGCAAGTTTATTCTTGGTAATGGTCAGTTCTTTAATTTCCTTACTCAAATCCAACAGTAATTTATTGGTCTGAAGCCGCTCCACCACTTGATCTGCGATGAGTTTAAGCATCTCTTTTTTTTCGTCTGAAAGCGTTTCAAGATTTTTATCCATGACACAAAGCGCCCCGATATGGAAGCCACCCACTGTAGTCAGGGGGACGCCCAGGTAATAACGAAGTCCATTTTTTCCTTTGACGTAAGGTTGTTCGGAAAATCGATCATCTTTACTCAAATCAGCAATCTCCAAAATCGCATCAGGCTCAAGTTTCAATGTATGCTTGCAAATGGAATTCTCAATTGGGATTTGTTTTTGATCAGTTCCTACCGCTGAAATAGTCCATTGAGTAAAAGAATCTATCAAATTGATTTGGCAGATTTCTGTTCCGGCAATTTGGGCTGCTATTGCCGTCAGACGCTTTATCCCATTCTTGGATTCGTAGAAATCAATTCCCAGATTACTCAAAGCTAAAAGACGATCTAATTCAGATTCGGAAATAGTGGATTTGTTACTCATGAGGACTTTTTCGGTATAATATTATAAATTGGGATCGTGCAAGAAAGTGAGAGCAATCCAATTCCAATCCATTCAAATTTGCAATAATGCATATACGTATGATTACCAAGTTTACGATTTTGCCACTGGCTCTTTTTTTTATTTTCAGTTCTCCGATTCTGCTTTCAGCTCAAGAAAAAACAGAACCATTCGGTAAAATCGAAACCAAATACGGTACGATCTGGATCCAACTTGACGAACGCACTCCCAACCACAAATCGAGTTTCATCCAATTGGCGCAGGGAGGCTACTGGGATTCACTTACGTTCAATCGGGTCATTCCGGATTTTGTGGCTCAGGCTGGCTGCCCTGATACTGAAGAAGAATTTAATGATCCGGAATATCTTTTGGAACCTGAGTTCGTGCCAGAATTAAAGCATACCTATGGAGCTGTTGGGGCAGGCCGTGATGCCAACCCCGATAAACTTTCTGCCAGATGTCAGTTTTACATTGTCCAAAATCCAAATGGCATCCCGAGATTGGATGGAGATTATACCATTTTTGGAAAAGTCATCAAGGGCATGCCAGTAATTGATCAGATTGTGCACCTAAAACGCGATAGCCAGGATCAGCCTGTGAATCCTGTGACCATGAAAGTCAGCATTGAATATTTGACAGAGAAGGCGATTGCCGACTTAAAAAAATAAAAACATGAACAAACCTATCAAAATCCTAATAGTAGGATGCGGCAATATGGGTGCCTCTCACGCCACAGCCTACCATCACATGCCAGAATTTGAAATCTGTGGACTCGTCTCAAGAGGTGAAAGTAAATCAAAATTAAACCAGGCACTTCAGGCTGATTATCCTCTTTTCGAAGACTTCGACAAAGCTATGGAGCAGTCTCGGCCTGATGCAGTCTGTATATCAACCTATCCGGATACCCACGAGGAATTCGCGGTCCAAGCTTTGGAGGCGGGATGTCACGTATTTATCGAAAAACCTCTCGCCGATTCCATTCAGGGCTGTGAGCGGATCATCGAAAAAGCTAGGCAATCAGGCAAAAAAGTCGTCGTTGGTTATATTCTTCGGCATCATCCCTCTTGGATTCGGTTTATTCAGGAGGCCCAAAAAATGGGGAAACCTTTGGTCATGCGGATGAATCTCAATCAACAGAGTCATGGCTACATGTGGGATGTACATCGCAATCTCATGAAAAGCCTCAGCCCCATTGTGGATTGCGGAGTACATTACATCGATGTGATGTGCCAAATGACCCGATCCAAACCAGTTTCGGTCTCCGCAATCGGAGCGAGATTGACAGAAGATATCGCGGAAGACAATTACAATTATGGACAACTTCAGATCCGCTTTGAGGATGGTTCGGTTGGCTGGTATGAGGCTGCCTGGGGCCCCATGGTTTCGGAAACGGCCTTTTTTGTAAAAGATGTTTTTGGACCAAAGGGAGCAGTCTCCATTGCTGCCAAGGATGCTGCATCCTACGGCAAATCAGACGATGTAGACAGTCATACCAAAACAGAATCGATTCGGATCCATCATGCGGATATAGATTCCAAAAATGAATTTACCAAACCCGAGGAATGGATAGACATGAAAGACGAACCTAGCCATCAGGAGCTCTGCAACCGCGAGCAGGCCTATTTCCTGAAAGCGATCGAGGATGACCTTGACTTGACAGACCATTTGGATGATGCGCTCAACAGTCTGAAAATCGCCTTTGCCTGTGATGAATCTGTAAAAACAGGAGAAATTGTTAAACTTTAAAACAAACTATTGAATAGCATCTACATTGCCCAGGCAGGGAATCTTATTGGATAATGTCATCAATAGATATTAGTTGAACACATAAATTGGATCTGGCATTTTTCGTTTAATCCTAAATCATGAAAAAAAAGACAGTCGTTATTACAGGTGGAGCCAGCGGAATAGGTCTGGCGATGGTCAAAAAATTTGCTATGAAGCAATGGAGCGTATTCTTCATTGATACCAACCAAGACGAAGGGGAAAAAGTAGAAAAAGAGCTTAAAGAGAGTGATTTTTCTGTGGCTTTTTTGAATTGCAATATTACGGATGCCGATGCAGTAAAAAGGACATTTGACTCTATTCCTGGTAAAATCGATACTTTGATCAATAATGCCGGAATCTCACACATCGGGAAAGTGGAGAACACGACCGAAGAGGATTTTGACCGTCTATTTCAAGTCAATGTCAAAGGTGCTTTTCTTTGTGTTCAGGCGGCATTGGACAAATTAAAACAAGAAGGCGGAGGTTCGATTCTTAATATGGCTTCCGTAGCTGCAACCATCGGTATTCCCGATCGCTTTGCCTACAGTATGACAAAAGGGGCCATTTTCACCATGACCCTGAGTATAGCCCGGGACTATGTAGCTGATGGTATCCGCTGCAACTGCATCTCTCCGGGAAGGGTTCACACACCCTTTGTGGATGGATTTTTAGCCAAAAATTATCCTGGTCAGGAACAGGAAATGTTTGGAAAACTTGCTGCCACACAACCCATTGGAAGGATGGCAACTCCTGATGAAATCGCTGGATTGGCATATTTTATCAGCAGTGACGAAGGCAGTTTTATTACCGGAAGTAACTATACCATCGATGGGGGATTTATGGGATTGAAAATGTAGCTAAACCCAAATTCAACTGGATTAAATCCATCGCCCTTTCAATACTTTTTTCAAAATATTTAAACTCTAAACCTAAAAACATAACCTATGAAACTGATCAGATTTGGCGAACCCGGAAAAGAAAAAGCCGGAATTCTCGACAATAAGGGGAGGTATCTCGATTGCTCGGGATTCGAGGAAGATTGGAATGAAGATTTTTTCGAAAACAACGGCTTGGCCCGATTGGAAGAATGGCTGAAAGCCAACGAAGAAAATCTAAATGAAATCCCAGCCGATGCAAGGCTGGGATCGCCTGTTGCAAGACCTTCAAAAATCATATGTATCGGACTGAATTACCTCAAGCACGCGATCGAAGCCGGAATGGCGGTGCCGGAGGTTCCGATCATATTTATGAAAGCCACTTCTTCGCTGTCAGGCCCCTTTGACCCCATATTAATCCCGAAAAACTCCCAGCAGACCGACTGGGAAGTAGAGTTGGCTGTGGTGATTGGCCGGAGAGCAAAATACGTTTCCGAAAAAGATGCCCTGGATTATGTTGCAGGCTATTGCCTACATAATGATGTCAGCGAGCGGGCATTTCAACTCCTCCACGGAGGCCAGTGGGTCAAAGGAAAAAGTGCAGATAGCTTTGCTCCCTTAGGTCCATTTTTGGCTACAAAAGAGGAAATAAAAGACCCCCATAATCTCCGGTTATGGCTGAAATTAAATGGAAAAATACTTCAGGACAGTAATACTTCCGATTTGATCTTCAACATCCCCACGATCATTTCCCATCTGAGTCAATACATGACGCTGCTCCCGGGTGATGTGATCTCTACCGGTACACCGGCCGGAGTGGGAATGGGACTCAAACCTGAACCAAGATATTTGGTTCCTGGAGATGTCATAGAACTCGGAATTGATGGATTGGGGAGCTCCAGACAAGTAGCAAAGCTTGATCCTGAAGCATGAGAATCGATGCCCACCAGCATTTCTGGAAATATGATCCAAAACGAATGCCTTGGATCACTAATGAGATGAAAATACTTCGAGAGAATTTTCTCCCGGAAGACCTTGCTCCTTTGCTTATTGAAAACAAAATCGACGGATGTATCGCGGTCCAGGCGGATGAAAGTCTGAGAGAAACAGCTTATTTATGCGATTTGGCAGCGGAATATGATTTCATTAAAGGAGTGGTGGGATGGGCTGATCTGGCCGCCGATGACCTGGATAAACAGCTGGATCAATTTTCCAACCAGACCAAACTCAAAGGCTATCGGGAAGTACTGCAATCAAAAGAAATAGATTACATGCTTCGTCCGGAATTTATCCGTGGGATTCAAAAATTGGGAAAGCGGGATTACACGTACGATATTCTGATCTACTCTAATCAATTGGAGGCTGCATACCATTTTATTAAAAAATCACCTGAACAGCCTTTTGTGATTGATCATCTTGCCAAGCCAAAGGTAAAACTGGGAATCTGGAGAGAGTGGAAAAAAGAGCTGACACTGCTGGCAGAAAGGGAATACATTTTCTGCAAACTCTCCGGAATCATAACCGAGGCAGATTGGAAAAACTGGAATAAAAATGAAATTAAAGTTTATCTGGAAACTGCCTTGGAATTATTCGGACCGAAGCGTTTGATGTTTGGCAGTGATTGGCCCGTGTGTCTGTTGGCTGGTTCATACCAGCAGGTATTGGAGTTGATTGAAGAGTTTATTGATCCGCTTTCTCCAAGTGAAAAATCCCAAATCATGGGTAAAACTGCTGCTGAATTTTACAGGATTTCATAAATTCTTAAACCCAATCACAGATGGAACTCAATCTAAGAGATAAAGTCTTTTTAATCAGCGGTGGTGCCAAAGGAATTGGAGGAGCTATATCCAGTGGACTGATTGCAGAAGGTGCCATCCCTGTGATTATCGATCCTGATGAAAAATCCGGAAGAGAACTTCTCAAAAACGATCAGGGACTTTTAATCCCCTCACGCCTAAATTCACCCGCCGATTCTGAAAACGCTGTAAATATGGCCTTCCTGAACTTTGGGAAAATTGATGGCATCGTAAATAATGCCGGCCAAAACGACGCGATCGGACTCGAAAAAGGAAATCCTGAATTATTTGCGCAATCAGTAGCTAGCAATCTCAACCATTTCTACGATTTAGCGCATTTTGCCTTGCCACACTTAAAGGTAAGTCGGGGAAATATTGTAAATATCAGTAGCAAAACCGCAGTCACCGGGCAAGGCAATACTTCCGGATACAGCGCTGCAAAAGGTGCAATCTTGGCGCTCACCAGAGAATGGGCAGTCGAACTCCTCCCCTTTCAGATCCGCGTAAATGCAGTAATCCCGGCCGAAGTCATGACTCCGATGTATGATCAATGGCTCAAGACATTTGATAATCCATCAGAAAAACTGGCAGATATCCAGTCTAAAATTCCACTGGGAAATCGAATGACACTTCCTGAAGAAATCGCTGCAATGGTCTTGTTTTTACTTTCAAACCAAGCCGGACACATCACCGGACAGCACCTTCACATCGATGGAGGATATACCCATCTCGACCGCGCCCTATGACCCAAAACTCTCCGATCGTCCCAAGACATCTTCTCTTACCTTTTATATTAATCACTTCCTTATTTGCCCTCTGGGGCTTCGCCAATGACATCACCAATCCAATGGTGGCAGCATTTAAGCGGATTCTGGAATTGAGCAACACACAGGCTTCTTGGGTTCAGCTGGCTTTTTATGGAGGCTATTTTACCATGGCTTTGCCAGCAGCATTTTTCATAAAAACCTATTCCTATAAGAAAGGTATTTTGCTCGGACTGGGACTTTACGGTTTAGGGGCCTTACTTTTCTATCCTGCTGCAGCTTGGGAAAGTTATGGCTTCTTCCTCGCTTCCTTGTACATCCTGACTTTCGGACTGGCATTTTTAGAGACTACCGCCAATCCCTATATCTTATCGATGGGACCAGAATCCACGGCTACCCAGCGACTGAATCTGGCCCAAGCTTTTAATCCAATGGGAGCTTTGGCCGGCTTATATGTTGCTAAAACATTTATTCTCAATCAGCTCCAATCCAGCGAAGCCCTGACACCAGGCCAATTGGTTTTTAGCAACCTTGATGAATCTGCCAAAGCGATTATCCGCACGAATGACCTGATGATCATCCGAAATCCCTACGTGATTCTTGGCTTGGTGGTATTTGGGATCCTGATTTTGATTGCCTTGGTCAAAATGCCCGAAAACAAAGAATCGAAAGTGAAAATAGATTTTGCAGGGACGATGAATAGACTCTTCAAAAATCGGAATTTTGTGGAAGGCACGTTTGCCCAAATGTTTTATGTGGGTGCCCAGATCATGGTCTGGACTTATATCTATCAATATGCCGAAGCAATTGGCATTTCCAATTACGAAGCGGTCAATTACGCCTACGCCTCTTTAATCGCTTTCTTGGTGGGCAGGTGGATCTGTACCTATCTGTTTCGGTTTTTCAGTGCCCGGAAATTACTTCGCCTTTTTGCCTGCTTGGCAATTTTCTTTACCCTTGGAGCCATATTTCTGCCGGGAATACTGGGACTCTATAGCCTGGTTTTGATTTCATTTGCGATGTCCTTGATGTTTCCGACGATATATGGGATTGCATTGGAGGGCTTAGGTGAAGATGCCAAGTTTGCTGCAGCATTTTTGGTGATGGCAATTGTTGGTGGAGCAATCATGCCTACCCTTCAGGGAATGATCCTTGATGTCGGCGGTACGGGCTATGCTGATGTGAAAATCCTGGGAGTTTCTGAAGTCAATTTCTCCTTCCTACTGCCCATGTTTTGCTTTATGATGGTTTTAGTATTCAGCCTTAGGGCAAAAAAACTGGTTTAGCCCTTTCTTTTCCAAAGAAATCGAGCTTAGCCCAAGGAACAAGAAACGGAATGACTAATTTCCATCCGTAGTTGTGCTAGCACGTTGATCGATGATCTTTGAAATCAAAATAAACAGATAGAATACAAATTATAAATACATGAAATCGAGCATGAAGAGAACCTCATACACTGTGTTGATTATCTATACTGTGAGATTCCTTCTGACCTTAGAAAAATAATTATGAACAGATGAAAAAGCTCATTTTATTCCTTTCCTTTCTTTCTATTTCATCCATGATATCCGCTCAAAACCACCGTCTGCCACTCTGGGATGGAACTCCACCACTTCAAAAAGAAATGGACCTGCAGGAAGAAACTGTTTCAGAGGGAATTATCAGGATCGGAAATGTGCAGATTCCAAGTATCGAGGTTTATCTCCCTACCAAACAAATCGCCACGGGTGAGGCTGTAGTCATTTTCCCAGGTGGTGGATATTCCATCTTGGCCTATGATTGGGAAGGAACCGATTTTGCCAAATGGCTCAATGCACAAGGAATTGCCGGAATTGTGGTGAAATACAGACTGCCCAAATCGGCCTCACTTATGGATCCCAAAGAGGCTCCTCTGCTCGATGCGCAGCGTGCAATTCGCATGGTCCGAGCCAATTCGGCAGCCTGGAACATTGATCCTGACAAGGTAGGAATTATGGGTTTTTCGGCTGGTGGGCATTTGGCTTCCACGCTCAGCACCCAATACCTACATCAGGTAGATCGCCCCTTGGATGCCATTGATCAGCTATCTGCAAGACCCGATTTCTCTATCTTAGTTTACCCTGTGATTACCTTTGTTCATCCATCCATGCATTCCGGATCGATGAGAGCACTTTTGGGAGAAGCCCCTTCTGAGGAGTTGAAGAAACGTTTTTCCGCAGAATTAAATGTAACTAAAGAGACCCCTCCTACATTTCTGGTTCATGCCCAGGATGACAAGGGCGTACCTGTAGAAAATAGCCTTCTTTATTTCGAAGCCCTGCAAGCGAATCAAGTGCCGGCATCTCTTCATGTATATCCTAAAGGCGGGCATGGGTTCGCATTTGGATTGGGAAAAGGAGCAGTAGAAAACTGGCGTGAGGTATTACTCGATTGGATAAAAAACTTGAATTAAAAGTCTCTTTTATAGAGATCTCTTTTTTTGAAAATTATAGGGAGGAAGGGACAATAAACTATTTTAAAAATACCGATGATTAAAGTAATCGTATTTGATGCTGATGATACCCTTTGGATCAACGAACCGTTTTTCCGGGAGGCAGAAGAGGCATTTGCTGAATTGATGGAAGATTTTATGCCTCAACACAGTGCTATCAAAGAACTCTATCGAACCGAGATCGAAAATCTAGGACTGTATGGTTACGGAATCAAAGGCTTTATCCTTTCAATGATCGAGACTGCAAATCGTATTTCCAATCAAAAAATAAAAGTTCAAACCATCGAAAAAATCCTCCAAATCGGAAGTGACATGTTGGCCAAACCGGTGGAATTGCTGCCGGGAGTAGAAGATGTTTTATCGAGCCTGAATGGAGATTACAGGATGGTATTGGCAACCAAGGGAGATTTGCTTGACCAGGAAAGAAAATTGAAAAAATCAGGTCTGGAAAGATATTTCCACCACATCGAGATCATGAGCGAAAAAAAGAACGAAGATTTCGCAAAGCTGATCAAACATCTTGACGTGAACCCCCAGGAATTGGTGATGCTTGGCAACAGTCTTAAGTCGGACATCTTGCCTGTTTTGGATTTGGGTGGCTATGCGATTCACATTCCTTTTCACATTACTTGGAAACATGAGGTAATTGAGCATGAGGTCGCCCATGAGCAGTTTTTCGCTGTAAAAAAAATATCAGAGGCAGTACAAATCATCCGATCGATTTAGGACATTTGTAGAATTTGATTTTTTCCCAATATGTATATCCATTGATGCATGTTTATTGTAGCTGTTCCAACTACTTACCAAAAAACACCGGGGATTTTAATGTCCTTGTTGGCGGCAGTTTTTTGGGGTATCTCAGGCACTTGTGCCCAGTACCTATTTGAGCAAAAGCAACTCCAGCCAGACTGGCTGGTATGCTGGAGAATGATCCTAAGCGGAATCATTCTTTTAGGATTCTCCTTTATCAAGAGAGAAAAAGACTTTATCTCTATCTGGAAAAAGCCTAAGGACACCCTTCAATTGATATTTTTCGGGATGATAGTTATGGCTTCGGTACAATTCACCTATTTCTATAGCATTTCCCTTTCCAATGCTGCCACAGCTACGGTTTTACAATACTTGGGGCCGGTGTTGGTAGTTGGGTTTTATGCTTTAAAGGATAGACGTTGGCCAATTGCTTTGGAATACATCTCTTTGTTTTTAGCCTTATCCGGGACCTTTATGTTGGTGACCCATGGAAGTTTGGACACATTAATAATTAGCGACAAAGCGCTATTCTGGGGATTTTTATCTGCTCTGGCAGTGGCGCTTTACACCATTTTTCCGGTAGGTTTACTACGTACCTACTCTGCTGCCTCTGTCACAGGTTGGGGAATGTTGCTCGGTGGACTGGCCATGACACCATTCGTAGAACCTTGGGAAATGCAGGGAAATTGGGATATGGAGGCCATTCTGGCTTTTAGTTACATTATTCTTTTTGGAAGTGTTTTGGCTTTTTATTTTTTCCTTCGGTCCATTTCGATCATAGGAGCTACAAATGCCAGTTTGATTTGCAGCATAGAACCGCTCTCAGCAGCAATCACGGCCGTCGTATGGCTTGGGATCCAATTCGAGATCCTCGACTGGTTAGGAACACTCTTCGTCTTGGCTACCGTGATTATTTTATCACTGGGAAGCAAGGAGAAAAAAGCGGTATCAACAGGTGCTTAATGACTGATCCCTGCTTCAATATTTGGTTTCCAGGAAATTCATAATCAAGCAATTATCTACTTAAATTCTAGCCTGATAAGTGTATAATTGATAATATCTTCCTTGCAAGGCAATCAGTTCTTCGTGCTTGCCGCGCTCAATGATTTCACCCTGCTCTACCACTAAAATCTGATCTGCCTGACGAATGGTGCTCAGACGGTGAGCGATTACAAAAGTGGTTCTTCCCCGCATCAGCTCTTTCAAACTTTCCTGAATCAAAGTTTCGGATTCAGTATCTAGATTGGAAGTAGCCTCATCCAAAATCAGAATCTTCGGATCTGCCAAAATCGCCCTGGCAATCGCAATCCGTTGCCGCTG
Source organism: uncultured Limnohabitans sp. (assembly GCA_964521585.1). GTDB lineage: Bacteria > Bacteroidota > Bacteroidia > Cytophagales > Cyclobacteriaceae > Algoriphagus. The sequence goes on along the minus strand of CAZFSC010000002.1, from coordinate 59,471 downwards.
TCCTCCGGAAAGTTTCACTCCGCGCTCGCCTATCAGGGTATCCAGCCCATTCTCAAACCGATTGGTAAACTCCTGCACGTGTGCAGCATATACTGCCTTCATCAGTAAGTCCTCTGAGGCATCAGGCCTTGGAAAGAGGATATTTTCCCGGATAGTCCCCTCAAACAGAAAATCATCCTGCAAAACAACACCTAATCTAGAGCGGAATGAATCCAGGGTAATCGTCTGTAGATCAAAACCGTCTAAAGTGATTCTGCCCGAATCTGGATTCAAGAAAGTAGCTGCCAGACCGGCGATAGTAGTTTTACCAGAACCAGAGGTACCTACCAGAGCAGTCACCGAGCCTGCAGGGGCGGAAAAACTCACTCCTTTGATCACTTCTTTATCTTCCTCATAAGCAAAAGAAACATCTTCGAATTTCACATCTCCTCTAAAATCCTGAATAGTCAGCGTACGCTTATGGTCATCAGCCTCTAATGGAGTATTCATTATCTCCTCCGTCCGATCAAGTCCTGCAAATGCCTCGGTCAGCTGGCTGCCGATATTGGACATCTGGACAATCGGGGCGATCATGAAACCCAAGTAAAGTGTAAAGGCAAGGAAATCTCCGAAAGTCATTTTGCCTTCCATGATCATATAGCCCCCGATCCCCATTATCCCTGCCGATGCGAGTCCCAACAATAAGGCTCCCGCTGAGGTCACAAAACTTGTTGCAGTTAAACTGGCTTTCACATTCAGAAACAATTCTTCCACTCCTCTGGCAAAAGTTTTGATTTCCTGCTCCTCGGCATTGAAGCCTTTTATGACCCGGATTCCTCCGAGCGTTTCGGTCAGTCGGCCGGTGACCTGGGCGTTGATTTTACCTCGTTCGCGGAAAATGGGTCGGATTCTTCCAAAAGCTTTCAAAGAAACCAAACCGAAAATCAATACCGGAACCAAAACATAAAGCGTCATCATAGGACTGATACTGATCAAAAGGAAAAGCGAGATGACAGCAGTCAGGATTCCACCCACCATCTGGGCAAAGCCAGTCCCTACCAGATTGCGTACACCTTCTACATCAGTCATTATTCTGGAAACCAGCTCCCCTGTTTTTGTATTGTCAAAAAAACGGATCGGAAGCTTGATGATATGGGCTTGCACCTGCGACCTTAATTTAGAAATCAGATTCTGAGCTTCTACACTGAGGATTTGGGTGAGTGCATACGAGGTGGATGCCTGAATGATAATCGCTCCTACCACACCTGCAATCAGCCATTTCAGTAAGGTTAAGTCATTGCTCGGAATGACTTCATCAATCAGGATTTTAGAAGCCCCTGGTAAAACCAACGCCGCAAGCCTACTGATGATGATAAGAAAAAGTCCTAAAAACAAATGCTTTCTACGGGGCCAAATAATGGTCTTAAAGACCGAACGCATGGTGACTCTGTCTTCTTTAGGGGTGGTGAATGTTGATTTCATTGGGTCATAATTGATTTTAATTGACATTCCTGAATAGTCGAAGCAGGCTAAGAAATACCGGATGTTAAATAATCATCCCCTCGTGTAATTTCTATGTCATTTTCGATTTCTTTATATCGTTGGCCTATTCGGAGATTCCTTAAAAGTTTTAGGAAATCATAAGAAATGAAAGCAAAAAAAGCCCGGAATTGAACCGGGCTTTTAAAGTTTATTTACTGATAATCAATCAGTTTTATTTAGTCTTTGGGAGTACATTGGATATCAATGATACCTTCTCAATTGGCTCTGAGGCATTGGAATAAATACGTACTACAGAATTCTGTTTCCCCATTTTTCCAGCAGAGTTGAAAGAGACTTTGATTTCAGCTGATTTACCTGGAGCGATTGGTTCCTTTGGCCAATCCGGAACAGTACATCCACAAGTAGCTGCTACATTGGAAATGATCAGAGGAGTCGAACCTGTATTCGTCAGTTCGAAGGTATGAGAAACTTTGTCGCCCTGAGTAATATCTCCAAAGTCTACTGATTTTTCTTTAAACGTGATCACAGCACCTGATGCTGCTTCCTGTGCATTGGCATTGAAGGCAAAAACAAGGGCTAGAAATGTGAATAAAATTCCTACTTTTTTCATGATATGATTTGTTAGATTCTAGAGATTCTATTGAGAATTACGAAAGAAACGTATTTCGTTTCTAGATGATTCCAAAAATAGAAAAAATGGTGCCAATTCCGATTTTTTAAAATTACCTGCTTGTCAAAAAATTCATTCCGATTCCCCTTTTTCTATTGTCTTGAAAAAAAATGACTGATCAAAGTTGACCAGATAAAGTTCATCGGTTGCTCTGGTGATAGCAGTGTAGAGCCATCTTGTAAAATCTCTGTCAACTTGCTCCTCCGGCAGATATCCTTGATCCACAAATACTGCTTTCCATTGACCTCCCTGAGCCTTGTGACAAGTCAATGCATAGGCAAATTTAATCTGAAGGGCATTCAGAAACGGGTCCTTCTTGATTAATTCCATTCGCTCAGCTTTGCTTGCTACATCAGCGTAATCCTCTGAAACCTGCTGATACAAGCTACGGTATTGCTCTCGGGTCAGCGAAGGACTCGGAGAATAAAGTGTGTCCAGAATTACCTTTGCTTCGAAATGAGGTTCATCAGGATAATCTAGTAAGCGAAGTTCCAGCGTGGCAAATCTAAAACCATAAAACTCTTCAAATTTCCGGATTTTCATCACTTCAGCCATATCCCCATTCGCCAAAAAATTCACCCGTTCAGACTCTGCCATATAGGTATAATTATTCTTGACAATCATCAGCAGATCACCGGAACTGATCTCGTCCTCAAAGAAATGAATGACTCTGCGGATGTACTGATTGTACTGTACCGCACTTTTATTTGATCGGGTGACGATGGTTGTATGCTCCGTTCCATACTTGTCATAGGCATACCGAAGTCCGTCCTCCAATCTTTCTCCGGTCATTTTAAAAGTATCATTGAAAGACTTGGTGGCAATCTGAATGACCGGTTTATCCAAAAGAAGCTGGTTTCTTAGGGCAGTCGCATTAAACAGTATTCCTGATTCCAACTTTTGTCGCATGACTTCAACAAGCTCGATCTGATCCGCTTCCAGTCTAAAATGTCGCAGGAGATACCCCACATCAAGCGCAGGGCTATAATCGCTCCCCACCGGAGGAAGCTGGGCAGTATCGCCTACCAAAATCAGGCGATTTCGCTCACCATAGAATACAAATTGGATTAGGTCTCCCAATAGATTGCCTGCCATGCCCCCATCATCTGCAAGCATGGATGATTCATCAATGATGAACACGGTATCCTTGTAATAATTTTTTTGGAGAATGAATCCACCCGACAGACTTCCATCTTCTCCCTTTGGCTTATATATGATTTTATGGATCGTGTAAGCAGCTTTACCGCTATAACTGCTCATGACCTTGGCAGCTCTTCCGGTAGGAGCCAGCAGCAGCGATCTCATGCCTAGACGGGGAAGTGACTTGACCAAAGCAGAAATCACCGAAGTTTTCCCGGTACCTGCATAGCCCCGAAGCACGAAGGTGGCTTTGCTCTCCGGATCAAGGCTGAGAAATCGGTCCATTTTGACAAAAAAATCTGCCTGGCCGGTGGTGGCGGTGAATGGGAAATTCGTAAAAAGTAAATTCGAAGGCTTGATGCGAGGCTCCTTATCTTTGGACATAGAACGAATGTAAATGGCAAACGACAATATCAGCAAAGAAATCGAATCAAAATTCGGGAAACATTTGCGCATCCGCGTGAATGGGATCCTAATTCAAGATCACAAAATACTAATGATCAAGCACCAAATGGGAAACGGAAGAACATTGTGGTCTGTACCTGGGGGTGGAATGAATTATGGAGAGTCAGCACATGCGAATTTAATTCGGGAATTCTGGGAAGAAACCAATCTCAAGGTGACTGTCGATAAATACTTATTTGTCCATGAGTATCTCAGGCCTCCCCTTCACGCCATGGAGCACTTTTTTTCAGTGCGATTCGAGGAAGGCAAACTTGGCCTGGGAAGAGATCCTGAACTGGCTTCAAATGTTCAAATCCTTGAAGAAGTACGATGGATGTCCCTAAAAGATCTCCAATCATTGCCCAAAGATGCCCTTCATCAAATCTTTTGGAGAATTAATTCACTGGAGGACCTAGTATTGTTGCGAGGATATTTTAATTTTGAAAATAATTCTCTAAAATAGCACGTTTTAAAAACCTTCAACCTTACCCAGATTTTAAAATTTAAGCAAAATGAATTTATCAAAAGTACTATCCATAGTTTTCTTCGTAGTAGCCATCGGTCTAGGATACTTTCTTTACAAAGGTGTAGATGATGTCGTAGAACAAGAAAAAAGAGTGGCCCTGATCGAGGCAGCAATCATCGAGAAACTGCAAATGCTCCGGGACGCCCAGTTGGCTTATCAAGCTTCTCACGGTGAATACGCTGACAACTGGTCTGAATTAAAGAAATTTATCGAAGAAGGTAAAATCTGGATCGTGCAAAGAACTGAAACAACAAAACTTCTGGAATACGGTAAAGAAGAGATCACTGTTACTTATGACACTTTGGGTTCTGTGAACGTGATGGACTCTCTTTTCAACGAGCGGAAATACCCTGATTTCAACCTTGAAACGCTGGCAGTAGTACCTGGTTCCGGGGGTAAAATGTTTGAATTCTTTGCTGACAAAGTCGAACGAAATCAGTACGAGGTAAACGTATTTGAAATCAGAGATCCTGCACCGATAAATGCAGAGAGAAGAATAAACAACAATGAAAAAGCCCTTAAAGTAGGCTCCAGAACAGACGCTTCCACTGAAGGTAACTGGAAATAAGACCTGATTTTGGAAACCAAACTCAAAGTATTTAAAAGTGATAGATTTGATTTGCAGGAAGCAACAAGTCTATCACTTTTTTTGTACCCAAATTCGCTCCACATCTTTGCAAAGGATTCTAATGGAGCCAATATCGGAATTCACTCCTACTCGGATTTTTCGGAGTCCGATATAGACAAACTGATACTGACTGATCACCTGCTGCGAACAGATCTTCCTGCCAGTGTTTACATTCATCAGCCCTATTTCGCCTTGGTTCCAGGAGCTTTGTTCCTTCCGGAAAAAGAAGCGGAGTATTTGGAATTTGCTGGAAAGCCAAAAGTCAATCCTTTTTATTTCAACACAGCACTTGACAGCAATAACCTGCAAATCATCTCCGCTATTTCAGGTAAATTGCGAAAGTCTCTGACTGTGAGATTTTCAGAGATCAGTTTCTACCATGGTGCAGTATCTCTCCTTTCTTATCTATTCAAAGAGCGGTTTAACCTGATCGGACAGGAGATTTTGGTTTATTCTTTTGAAAACCACATGTACCTTGCTGCCTTCACCAATCAGGAACTTTCGGTCCTGAACATGTTTGAGGTAAAGAATGAAGACGATATTTTAAAATACATTCTGATTCTCATCGAGGAGTTAAAATTTGAAAGAAACCATGTCAGAATTACGATCCTTGGTTTTGATCCACAGCTAAACATCTCTGAAGAATGGGGTAAAAATTACTTTCAAAACTTCAGAATCATTAATCCGATTTCCAATCAAAATTATACTCATGGATTTAAGAATCTGAAGTCGCTGAATCTCTTTGAAGTAAACTGGCAATACTCTTAATCCATGAAAAAGATTGCAATTTTTCCAGGTTCATTTGACCCATACACTTTAGGACACCACGATGTGGTCATGAGAAGCCTCAGTCTTTTCGATGAAGTGATCATCGGTATCGGCTATAATTCAACCAAGAAAAACCGGTATTTTGACATAGACATGATGGTGGAGCGAATCGAAAGTACGTATCAGGATACAGATCGTGTAAAAGTTGTACTTTATAATGAGCTTACCTCCACTTTAGCTAAAAAATATGGTGCACAGTTCTTGGTCAGAGGATTGAGGAATACGACAGATTTTGAATATGAAAACACAATCAGTCAAATGAACCGATATCTCAATGAAGAATTGGAAACCGTGTTCCTAATTACATCTCCTAGGTTTGCAGCGATCAGCTCCACAATTATCCGGGAAGTTCATCGATTTGGGGGGGATGTCAGCGAGTTTTTGCCCTATAAACTCTGAGTTTTGAGGTGAGTTTTAATAAAATTTTTGAATAAAAATCTCATCGAGGGATAAGAATTGACAAGTGCGACTTTTGCATCGCCTTCATAGAACCAACGAATGTCCTCGATTCCTTCTTCACGCTGTGGACTCATCTTATCATCGCTAATGCAGTCCATTTGAAACCAATAGGTTTTCTTCAGGATGCTTTTTCGATTTTGAGTGTAGGTATGCCAAGTCTTGATGATCGGCTTGCCTGGTTTCACTTTGATGGCACACTCCTCCTCCACTTCACGCACGGCACACTGAATGGGCGTTTCTCCTTTGTCGAATTTACCTTTAGGGAAATCCCATTTGCCAAGACGATAAATCAGAAGGATTTTATCCTTTTTAGTCACTATCCCTCCGGCTGCTTTGATTGTCAGAAATCTGCTTTTAACAAATTGTTTCAGAATTGATTTATTTTTCGACACCAAAGTGATCGAATCTAGTTTTTTTAGCTTTCGCGTCCGCAAGGTGTATAGCAGTCCAATAATCAAATCCTGGGATGGCTCATGAATTAAGACATCATCTTCCCAGTAAATCTCAGAGGGAGGGATATCGGAGGGAAAATATTCGGATTCGAAGCGCTTGGAGGAATCTAGTTCTTCATAGCTAATCAGATCCAAAGGCTTGTCGTTGACGAAGATTCTCATTTTTGAATCGTTTCTTGTGCTTTGGGTAAAATCAAAAATGCATAAATTTTCACGTTGCCACAACCTTCGCCAAACTTATTCGATTATTTTTAGCCTATGGAAATTTTAGATCAGAATGTAGCTTCAGAAGTTGCGGACAAATTATTGGAAATCCAGGCAATCCGCCTTCAGCCTTCCAACCCTTTCACTTGGGCATCTGGCTGGAAATCACCAATCTATTGCGATAATCGTCTTGCACTCTCTTACCCAAAGGTCCGTAAAATGATCAAGGAACAGTTGGTCAGAAGTATTCAGCATTATTTTCAGAATGTGGAGGCCATCGCCGGTGTTGCTACTGCCGGCATCCCACAAGGGGCATTGTTGGCAAATGACCTAGACTTACCTTTCATCTATGTCAGGTCAAAACCCAAAGGACACGGGATGGAAAATATGATTGAAGGAAAAATAGTACCAGGGCAAAAAGTGGTCGTGGTGGAAGACTTGGTTTCTACAGGAGGAAGCTCTTTGAAAGCTACTCAGGATTTGAAAAATGCCGGATTTGAAGTATTGGGAATGGTGGCAATCTTTAGTTACGGGTTTAAAGTAGCTGATGAGAATTTCGAAAAAGCCGGCGTAAAATTGGTCTGTCTTTGTCACTATGAAGCCATGCTACCGCGAGCTGTCCATCATAAATACATTGAGGATGACACATTGCGATCGCTTTCAGCATGGAGAAACGATCCGGCAAACTGGAAACCCTAATTAAAATCCACTCTAAAATTGTGCTTTCTATTTCTCGAAAAGACCGATAGAACCTCCCACCCAATCTTTATCCTTATTGAATTTTACTCCGATCATTTCTCCCCTACTTAGTCTGACCAGATTACAGACAAAGGTAGGTTTGAGATCGGCCTCAGGCCAAAGTGCCAGAATTCGAACCTCTACCTTGACCTTTCCATCTGGAGATTGAATGACCGGTTCGTAATGGACCTTTTTCTGAAGGATATAGAGATCTTTTTCAGCCACCTGATCGATATCTTGCTTGGTGACGTTGAAAATAACTCCGGATCCTGAAAATGAGAAAAGTGGTTTCAAAACGTAATTTTCGAGATCATCAGGGATCTCCTCCAATTCACTAAGCAGTTTGGTTTCTATAAAATACTTCCCCTCCAGATGAGGAAGGATATATTTTGAAATTCGGGTGTACCAGTTCGGATGTCCTGCCCATTCTACCTCAAGATCATCTTCAAAACTAAATTGCAATTGCAAATCTGACCGAATGTCAAGTTCGTCAAAAATTACCCGATTATAAATCCGCTTCACCTGGACTTTCAATCCTGACTCATTGAAATAATAGAGTTTATTTCCTTCCTTGATCAGATCTGTCACACAGACAAAAGGGACACCAAGATCCTTTTTACAGTAGTAAAAGTCGATCTTGGTATTCTGCTTTTCGGGCTCGATTTCCAAAAGTATGACTTCGCCGGGCGCGTAATTACCGAGTATGACCTTCCTGAGCAGTTCGAGGTATTCTTTTTCATCGATTCCCCCAATAAAAGGAGTCATATCTCCCAAAAAAGGATAGTGGGCCTTGAATTTTTTGAAAAGATTGAGCTGAAAATTGAAAATAGAGGGAAAACCCTGTACCTCTATCAACTTTGGAATCAACTTTCCATTCTCGGAACAAATCCCAAAATCAATAGCTATGAATTGCGAATGGGCGTCTTCATTGGGTACAGTTTTATTCAAATCAATAGCACGCTGTGTCAATGATTTAAAATCATCTCTTCTGATGAAATCCACCACCTGTTCGCTGGCTTCGATCAATTGATCGCGTAGAGTCGAGGGTATGAAAAAGGGTGTTTCTGCAATCCGAAATGTAGGTAAGTAGGCAAAATCCGACGCAATATCTTTCAGAAAAGCGGTATACTTTTCTTTCGAAAACTCAGCATTGAATTTTTCCCTCCTAGCGTCTATCATACCAGATTTAACAGTTGTGATTCTTTTACTTTCCGGATGGAGTTTTCCAGAAAATTAGGTATCAGCGTCTCATTGGTTCGAAGGATTTTGTCTTCGTCAACCAAATGCTCGATCATTGCCCTGAATTTTGCTTTCCCTTTGGAGGCAATTATTTTTTCTTTCACCTCGCTCTTTTTCAAATGATTCAGGAAACTGATCGGATCGGCTTCCGGATGAAACTGGGTACCGACCATTTCATCCGAAAATCTGATTGCCATGATTGCCCTTTCATATTGCACATGGTCCCTGATTTTTTCAAGGGCAAGGATTTTAGCCCCTAAAACCTTGAATTTCTTAAGATCAGGTTGCACTACTTGGTAATCCCGAGAGTCCACCGCCCAAAACGGATTATCAAGATTTTGAAGCATTCGGTCTTGTTTTCCTTCAGCAGTCTTGTGGACAGACATCACACCGAATGAGGTGGAATTCCTTTTGGTCAATTGGCCAAGACCAAAATGCTTGCAAGCCATCTGAAAAGAATGGCAGATAAAAAGAATGTATTTTTTATGATTGTGATTTTGGTTCCAAATCCAGATTTGATCCAGAAAATCAAAATATTTTAAATCCCAATTTCCATCTCCGTCCAATGGATTTCCAGGCCCACCTGTTGAAATAAAAATATCAAAATCCTGAACATCCGGTATTTCTGCTTTACCCCGTACGTCAAAAACTCTGTAAATCAGTTGACTTTCAAATCGGCCGATAATATCCTTGATACAGCGCATCCCCTGATTAGGCTCGCCATCATACATATCTAAGATTGCCAGATTCAATTTCTTCTTTCCCACTTCTCTTGTTGATTAATTTTCGGACAAAAGTAATCATTGTACTCAAATGCCTTCTCTAAACTTTGAAGTAATCATGTCAACTACTTTGGTCAGATCGCCAGTTTGCTCGAATACGGCTAATTGCTGATCTGCTCCTGTTCCATTTTTCAAAATTTGATGGACATAATCAATCTCTGCTCTGCTTCCCAGTTCATCGACCACATCGTCTATAAAGTCAAGCAATTCATAGATTAATTCAGGAGTCGGAACTTCTATTTTCTTGCCAAAGTCAATCAACTTGCCCTCAATTCCATTTCTCGCTGCCCGAAATTTATTTTCCCGGATCAAAGCGATACGGTAAATATTGAAACTGGTATTGCTTAACAATAACTTGTAAAGCTTGGCCACTACTGCCTGGATTATCGCCACAATACATATCGTTTCGTCAACGGTCAGACACATGTCGCAAATCCGGAATTCGATCGTGCTAAAGAAGGGGTGAATCCGAAGATCCCACCATATTTTTTTGGGGTTATCGATACAGTTTGTCTTGACCAGCGTCTCCAAATAATTGTCATAAGACTGAACAGAGTCGAAATATTCCGGAAGTCCAGTTCTTGGAAACTTGGCGAAAACTTTGGCCCGAAAAGCCTTGAAGCCTGTATTTCTTCCTTCCCAAAAAGGGGAATTGGTCGTGAGTGCATAGATGTGTGGAAGAAAATAGCACGCTTGATTCATCAGCTGTAGCGCGGTATCTCTATTGTCAATTCCGATGTGAACATGCAATCCAAAAATCAGATTTGATCTGGCGATATCTTTTAGTTCATCCACAATATTGTGATACCGGGGATCATCTGTGATCTCCTGATCCTGCCACCTCGAAAAAGGATGGGTACTGGCCGCCCCTACCAATAAATCCTGGTTGCCTGCTAGTTCTGCTATTTTATTCCGAAGGAAGGCCACTTCTTTACGGGCTTCTGCCACATTCTGACAGATATTAGTCCCCACTTCGACCACAGCTTGGTGCATTTCTGCTTTAACCTGCTCCCGGAGCTGAATCTTTCCCCCCTCTACAATCTTAGACATGTGGGATCTCAGATCCCTTGTCACGGGGTCTATGATCTGATATTCCTCCTCGACTCCGAGAGTAAACGGCGGGAGTTTTTTCAAAATTGCAGTCATATTAGCTTATGGAATAGGATTAAAATCGTTTGGAGTCGTTGATGGAATCACGCATAAAAGTACCCCAAGTCAAATTTGTTTTACCTGGTTTTTGAGCCTTGGCGTAGCTGATGGCCATCTTGGCAGCTTCTTCCACTACCCAGTCAAAATTCTCCTGACCTACCGAGTTGACATCTGCATCGGGTGCCGGATTACCAAAATCAATGGCGTAAGGCACTCCATCTCTCACGGCAAATTCCACCGTGTTGAAGTCATAACCAAGTCCCTTACAGAGTCGGATCGTATAATCTTTGACTGTAGCCAACAGCTTCTTGGAAGACGGTGGTCTATCCACGACATAGCGTAGATGATGTGGATTTCTAGGTTCGTATGGCATGATTTTGACCGCCTTACCACCTAGACAATAGACTCTGAAATATTCATCGAAAACGATCTCCTCCTGAAGAAGCATCACCAACTGGCCCGTCTCAGGATGTTTTCTGAAAAACTCATCCTTGTCCTCCAGTCTGTATACATTTTTCCATCCTCCGCCGGCATAGGGCTTCATATAAGCCGGAAACCCTACATAATCGAAAATCCCATCCCAGTCCAATGGTGCCTTAAGATTTCGAAATGATTTGGATGTAGTATCATCCGGATGCTTGGCAGATGGCAAAATCACTGTTTTGGGAAGTGGAACTCCCAGTTGATCTGCCAGAGCATTATTGAAAAACTTGTCATCAGCACTCCACCAAAAAGGATTGTTGATCACAGCAGTGCCAGTAAGGGCCGCATTCTTTAGATATGCTCTATAAAAAGGCACATCCTGAGATATTCGGTCGATGATGACTGCATATTCAGAGAGTTTATTCTGAATCACTTTATCAATCATTACTGCTTCTGCCGAAATCCCTTTCTCAGCTTTCTGGTTAACTCGGTCAATAAATGCCTGAGGAAACGTATCCTCCATCCCGAAAAGTATTCCAATTTTTTTCATAATAAATTGTTATTAAACCGATTAATTAAATTTGATTCTACTTAAGTAATGAGGAAACATTTCTCTCCAGAGTTCCCAGTCATGTTTTCGATTTTGCCTTACATCCAGCCAATGACTAATGTTTTTGGATTTGAGCGTTTCATGCAATTTTAAATTTGCATCGAAACAAATATCCCAATTGGAGGTGCCCAGCACGATATCCATCTTCCAGAGTTCATGATCATGCAATCCAGGAAGATACTCTAGAGGACTGTTATAATAGATATCATCGTGTTGGTACCCATCCATAAAATCTCGGATGTCAAAAGCTCCGGACATGCTAAAGCAATGACTGACAAATCCGGGATGCCTAAAAGAAAAATTAACAGCGTGATAGCCTCCAAAACTGCATCCGGCCATGACTACTTTTGCCATTGAAGTATTCAGCCTCACCCGTGCAACAATTTCATGGAGAATCATGTGATCATAGGCCACATGATTTTGGATGCGTTGATGCGGATGAATACTCTTATTATAAAGGCTGTCAGAATCATTGCTTTCGGGACAGTAAATCTGGATCAAACCCTGCTCGATGTACCATCTCGCAGAACCGATTAATCCCATATCCCGATTTTCATGAAAAGAGCCCTTGGAAGTCGGGAAAACCACTACGGGATATCCTGCGTGGCCAAAAACCAACATTTGCACATCTCGCTGAAGATTGGGCGAAAACCATTTGATATACTCTTCTTTCATTAGGCTGAGATCAGGTGAATAAAAACAGGGTGAGCATAAATCTTAAAGATCTGTCTCTTTCAATTAGACCTCAAGAAGATACTAAATCCGTTTGGAAATTCATTTTTTTAGGTGATTCTTTTTCAAGCTTTATCCCTAGTCAGCTTAAAAAGCGATGAAAATGAGAAAGTTACCCCCAATTGAAAAAATCAAAGACAGCTATGGAAAATTGAAATCCTACTACAATTAGGTGATTGGGTTAATTCCTGTAGGCAAATACTATTAAAACACCGAATATGATTAACCAAACAAAGTGGCAAAATTGACTCTAAGCGGCATTTTCAATCAAACAGAATGCAAGTAATCTAGCTTACTCACGAAACCACTCTGCATACATAGGGTAATTTTTGGCGGTTCGAGCTATTACCTCACGCATGTCCTCACCGGTATTCTTCACTTTTTTAGCAGGCATACCCGCATAAATCGAATCCGCTTCAACAATGGTATTAGCTAAGACCACGGCACCTGCCGCGATGATGGCTCCAGAGTGGACCACGGCTCCATCCATCACAATAGCCCCCATTCCGATCAATACCCGGTCATGGATGGTACAGCCATGGACAATTGCATTGTGAGCTATTGATACTTCATTCCCGATATAGGTGCCTGCCTTCTGATAGGTACAATGGATCACTGCCCCATCCTGAATATTCGTGTTGTCTCCAATTCTGATTTCATGCACATCACCACGAATTACCGCGTTGAACCAAACGGTACAATTTTTACCCATTTGCACATCACCTACGATGGTAGCATTGGGTGCAAACCAGCATGTTTCGTCAAAAATTGGTTTCTTTTGATTAACAGGAATAATTAAAGCCATGATAATAAATGAATTACAGAATTAAGCTTAGTAATATTTTTTTTTGCTTTTTCGAACTTTTCTGGAGCAATTTGGTTTTACATGTCTATACATCAAATCAAGACCAAATTAAAAAGCACATGAAACTAGTAAAACATTCAGGATTTTTCATTGCCATTGCGATGATCTTATTCTCTTGCAACAAACCTGGCGATACCGTTGAAACGGGTGAAGCGGTGGAGGTAGCCGAAGCAGAAGGAAAAGAACTGACAATTGATCAGGCGGAAACCGAAATTCTATGGAGAGGTTATAAGCCAACTGGTCAGCATTTCGGCCATATCCCTGCCGTAGAGGGTACCTTAAAAGTCGAAGGCGATAACATCACAGGAGGAAAATTCACCTTTGACATTACCAAACTGACTGTAGAAGATTTGGAAGAGGGATCAGAATTTCATGGAAAACTCTGGAATCATCTTCAATCAGATGATTTCTTTGATGCAGCCAATCACCCCCAAGCCACATTTGAGATTACCGATGTAGAACCTTTCACAGCTGGAGATCAAATTTCCAATAAGGATCAGTACGAGACAGAAAATACTCCAAAATCAGAGTCAACACTTACTCCGGAAAATCCAACCCATTGGATCAGTGGTAATTTGACCATGAGAGGAACAACCAAAAACATCAAATTCCCAGCTAAAGTGAACATCCAAAACGGTGTTGTTACAGCTGAGGCAGGTTTCAATATTGACAGAACTGCATGGGGACTTTCCTACAACGATGAAGCAAATGCGGTAGACAAGGCCAAAGATCAGTTTATCTACAATACCGTATCGCTTGAGTTAGACTTTAAAGCTTCTGAATAACTAATCGATAATCAACCAACAAAGAGGAATTCTGATGAATTCCTCTTTTTTTTGTCCTTACATGACTGACCGGCGATTTTCCTACCCCCTTCGATCCAGTGAATGGATTGAAAAATTGATTTATTGGGCAGATGCAAATTTTAAATATTTCAGCTATCTCAACGGAAAAAATTACGGGTATCCTGAGCATAGTTTCCCCCACAGACTTTTGGCAGGAAATAAATCTTTGACTGAAAGTGAGATCTGGAGCGAAAACCAACAACTGCCGAGAGTGGGGATCATCAGCTATGATTTTAAAAACCGAATTGAGCAGCTCAGCAGTTCAAATCCAGCTTTGATCGATTTGCCAGAATTAAGTTTTTTCGTGGCAGAATTTGATTTAATAATTGAAAATGACCGATTGTTTTCCTCGGTCGAGCTGAATTTAGAGTTTTGGAAAGCTGTTGAACAAATGGTTATTCCCAGGGAAAAACTCTCAGATTTGAAACTCAAAAGTCATTCTAGCCAAGAACAGTATTTCCAGGCATTTGAGGAAATTCAAAATCAAATTCGGGCGGGAAATACCTACGAACTGAATTATTGCCAGGCATTTTCTGCACAATTTGATCATTGGAATCCTATCCAGGACTATTTCAGACTTCAGGAAATTTCCCATATGCCCTTTTCCGCTCTATTTAAATTTGGGGATCAATGGCTTGTATCAGCATCGCCGGAACGCTACATCAAAAAAGTCGGGAGAAGGCTGATTACCCAACCCATCAAGGGAACAATATCGAGAGGACACAATCAGGAGCAGGATTTAAAAAATCATAAAACTCTTGCAAGCAGTGAAAAGGAGCAGGCTGAAAATCTTATGATTACTGACCTGATGCGTAATGACCTGGCTAAAATTTCTGAAGTCGGTACCGTGACTGTAGATGAACTTTTCGGGATTTACGCTTTGCCTAAGGTTTTTCAGATGATCAGTACAGTGAGTTCCACGATCAAAGAGGGAATGACCTTCAGGGATATTATTTTTTCCACTTTCCCGATGGGCAGTATGACCGGAGCCCCAAAAATCAGCACCATGCAATGGATCGATCGCCTCGAAAATTTCAAAAGAAACTGGTTTTCAGGAGCTTTTGGGATATTGGAATCAAATGGGGATTTTGATTTTTCGGTGATTATCCGAAGCGTTATTGGTGATTTGGAGAGTAAAAAACTTTATTTTGCTGTAGGCAGTGCCGTGACTATAGATGCCATAGCCGCCCAAGAATACGAAGAATGCCAACTCAAAGCAGCTGCCTTATTTGAAGTACTCCGTGGAAAATGAACCGCTCACAGACACACCGATTCGAAAAATAATCCATGTTGATATGGATGCCTTCTATGCTTCGGTGGAGCAATTGGATCATCCTGAATGGAGAGGCAAGCCACTGGCAGTAGGCGGAAGCGAAGTCCGAGGGGTCATTGCAGCTGCTAGCTACGAAGCCAGAAAATTTGGGGTATATTCTGCAATGTCTTCAGTATTGGCTGTCAAAAAATGTCCGCACCTGATTTTTGCAAAACCTCGTTTTGACCGGTACAAAGAAATAAGCCAGCAGATCAGGACTATTTTTTATGAATATACCGATCTGGTTGAGCCACTTTCCCTCGATGAGGCATTTTTGGATGTCACGGAAAATAAGAAAGGATTGAAATCAGCTATTCTTATTGCGAAGCAAATCAGAGAAAAAATCAAAGAGCAAACCGGTTTGAATGCCTCTGCCGGAGTTTCCTACAATAAGTTTCTGGCCAAGACCGCATCCGACCTCAACAAACCAAATGGTCAGGCTGTAATATTGCCTCAGGAAGCGAAGGAATTCTTGGAAAAACTCCCGATTGGTAAATTTTTCGGGATAGGAAAAGTCACTGCTGAAAAAATGAAATCCCTTGGCATCCACAATGGTGCAGATCTCAAGCAGTACTCCTTGCAGTTTTTGACTAAAAAGTTTGGAAAATCCGGTCTCCACTATTTCAATATTGTAAGAGGAATCCACCTCTCAGAAGTACAGCCCCATCGCATCCGAAAATCATTGAGCGCGGAAAACACGTTTGAAAAAGATTTAATCGAGAAAGGGGAGCTAAAATCAGCTCTAGTCGAAATCGGAGAAGAATTGATCCGAAGAATTAAGAAAAGCGGGATTCGGGGTAGAACTATTACACTCAAAATCAAGTTTTCTGATTTCACTCAACAAACAAGAAGCAGGACTTCTGAGCAATATCTCCAACAAGAGGATATTCAAAAATTGGCAGAGGAGCTTTTGGATCAGGAAAAAATGCCTTTGGCAGTACGTCTTTTAGGGCTGGGACTTTCCAATCTCAACATCACCGAAGAGCAACAGTTTTTTGGTGAGCAGCTCAAAATCCCCTTTGAAGAATAGCGAAATAAAAAGCAAAAGCTTCTGCCATTTTGTCCGCATTTTGTTAATTTCGCGACTCGAATTTGTATTTCCCCATGAATAATATAATCAAGGACATCGCTATCATCGCAGAAGAAGAAGCTCAAGCTTGTGACTTTAAGACGACTGTAGATGAAATCACAGGCAAATCCAAAAAGCTTTACATCGAAAGCTATGGATGCGCCATGAATTTCTCTGATTCAGAGATTGTAGCTTCTATCATGAAAGAAGGTGGCTTTGATACCACTTCGAATTTTGAAGACGCGGATGTGATCTTTTTAAATACCTGTTCGATCAGAGAGAAAGCAGAACAGACTGTACGTAAGAGACTGACGGTTTTCAACAAAGCCAAAAAGAAAAAACCTGAAATGACCATCGGAGTCTTGGGTTGTATGGCTGAACGTTTAAAGGAAAAACTTCTGGAAGAAGAAAAAGTGGTAGATCTGGTCGTGGGACCGGATGCCTACAGAGACCTTCCCAATCTGATTCAGATTGCTGAGGATGGACAAAAAGCCATCAATACCTTTCTTTCAAGAGAAGAGACTTACGCTGACATCGCGCCGGTGAGACTTAATTCCAATGGAGTATCCGCCTTCATCTCAATCATGCGTGGATGTGACAATATGTGTTCTTTCTGTGTGGTACCTTTTACAAGAGGCCGGGAACGTAGCCGGGATCCGCACTCCATCGTAGCAGAAGCCAAAGATTTATTTGAAAAAGGCTACAAGGAAGTCACTCTTTTGGGGCAGAATGTAGACAGTTACAAATGGTCTCCTGAGGAAAACAACAAGGCCCGACTGAACAAAAAAGAAGGTGAGGTCTCTGAAGTGATCACTTTTGCCAATCTCCTGGAGATGGTGGCCAAAGTCAATCCAAAACTCAGAGTAAGATTCTCTACCTCCCATCCCAAAGACATCACTGATGAGGTGCTGTATACGATGAAGGCCTACGATAATATATGCAAATACATTCATCTTCCGGTCCAAAGCGGAAATTCCAGGATTTTGGAAATGATGAACAGAACCTATGACCGGGATTGGTATCTTGAGCGAGTTGCCAGAATCCGCGAAATCCTAGGTGAGGAATGTGGTATTTCTTCGGATATGATTACGGGATTTTGTTCCGAAACTGAAGAGGAACATCAGGACACTTTGACATTGATGGATTTGGTGAAATATGATTTTTCATATATGTTCTATTATTCAGAACGCCCTGGAACATTGGCTGCCAAAAAATTTGAAGATGACATCCCTTTAGAAACCAAAAAAAGACGATTGGCTGAGGTGATTACCAAGCAAAGTGAACTTTCCCATGAGCGGAATAAACTCGATCTGGGCAAAGAGCAGATTATTCTTTTGGAAGGCACCTCCAAAAAATCCGATGAGGAGATGAAGGGGAGGAATTCTGCCAACAAAGTGGTAATCGTCCCCAGCGGCAATTATCAAAAAGGAGATTACCTCAAAGTAAGAATTACTGATTGTACCACGGCTACTCTTTTCGGAGAAGTATTGGAGACGAACCCTGCCTCGATATGATTACAGCATCAGAAATTCAAGCTGTCAAGCTACGGTTTGGAATCATAGGAAACAGCCATCAGCTCAATCATGCCATTCAGGTGGCCATGCAGGCAGCACCCACTGAAATGACCGTCTTGATCACGGGAGAAAGTGGCAGCGGAAAAGAAAGTTTCTCCAAAATCATTCATTCCCTAAGCCTTCGCAAACACGGTAAATTCATCGCAATCAATTGTGGGGCTATTCCGGAGGGGACAATCGACTCAGAACTATTTGGTCATGAGAAAGGCTCCTTTACAGGCGCGCATGAAGCCCGAAAGGGATACTTTGAAGTGACTGACGGAGGTTCAATCTTTTTGGATGAAATCGGTGAAATGCCTTTGGGTACTCAAGCAAGACTTCTCCGCGTATTGGAAAACGGTGAATTCATTAAAGTAGGGTCTTCCAAAGTCCAAAAAACCAATGTCCGGGTGATCACAGCTACCAATGTCAACCTGCTCAAGGCAGTAGAGAAAGGGAAATTTCGTGAAGACCTCTATTATCGATTGAATACAGTGCCGATTTTCGTGCCCCCACTTCGGGAGCGCGGAGAGGACGTCGTCTTGCTTTTTCGGAAATTCACATCAGATTTTTCCGAAAAATATCATGTCAAACCTATCACTCTGGATAAAGAAGCACAACAAGTTTTGACTCAGTATTCTTTTCCCGGCAACATCCGTCAGCTTAAAAATCTTGCAGAGCAAATTTCCCTTTTGGAGGAAGAGCGGGAAGTAGATGCCGCGACCCTGAAGAAATATTTACCCCGTGAGAGTTCCAGATTACCGATGGCCCTCCCTGGACCTGGTTCAAGCAAAGAAGGTATGGATTTTTCAGAACGTGACATTCTTTATAAAGTGCTTTTTGATATGAAGCGGGATATGAATGATCTGAAAAAACTGGTACTTGAATCCTACAACGCCAATGGTTTGAATTCGACCATTATGCAAAAGCACCAAGACTTGTTTGAAGATCTCGAACCTGGTTTTTCTCCCAAAGAATCCGGAGAACCGAATCCGAATTACTCTGTACCACTCGTGATAGATCCTCAGAAAAATAAATCGTCCCATGAAGATGATTATCAAGATGATGTGATCGAAGATATCATTCACGAAGAAGACGACAATTCGCTTTCATTGGAAAAAAAGGAAAAAGAGATGATTTTGAGGGCCCTACGGAAGCATAACAACAAGAGAAAATATGCAGCGAGCGACCTTGGAATTTCAGAAAGAACACTCTATAGAAAAATAAAGCAATATGAGATTGACCAATAAAATGCTCCTGCCCTTGCTAGGTCTGGTCTTTTTGCTTTTCCAGAGTTGCTCGGTCAGATACAGTTTCACTGGAACGAATATCAATTACGAATTGGTAAAGACTTTCTCGGTGGATAATTTCTTCAACGATTCCGGCGGAGGACCTGCCAACATTGAGCAGCGATTCACTGAAGCCTTGAAGGAATATTATCAGAGAAACACGTCACTGGAACTGGTTCGCTCCAACGGTGATTTACAATTCATGGGAGCTATCAATCGCTATACCCTTACTCCGCAAGCGGTCGTCTCCAGTGGGGATCCCAATCTTCCTGATCGTGCGGGACAGATGAGATTGACCATAGGTATCGAGGTGGAATACATCAATCAGACCAATGAGGAAGAAAATCTGAAAAGAACTTTCTCATTTTTTCAGGATTATGATTCTAGAACTACCACGCTCCTGGAAGCGGAAGATCAACTGGTGGAGGTTATCTTTGAAAATATCATCCAAGATATCTTCACCGCCACGGTTGCAAACTGGTAAAATCCTTATCTTGAAACAAAACGCAAAAAAGTGAACGGATCCCAATTTTTAGACTTGATTCAGCGGGCAGACAGCTTGGAAAAGCATGAGGTGCTCCAATTGAAAAAGGTACAGATTAATTTCCCTTATTTTCAAATAGCACACGTCCTCGCGTCTAGATATGAATATCTGAAATATGGTCAGGGAAAAACTCCTTCGCTCTCTCGGGCTGCGGTGACAAGTCCGGATCGGCTTTGGCTGAAATCCTTTATAGAAAAGGAGCCTGATCAGATTTCCGATTTAGATTATAGTCAAACCAATGATGATCTCCTTCCTGAAGACAAAACAGAGGTCCCAAGTTCATCCCAGCGAACCGAGACTCTGATCAAGTTGGATGCAAGTTTGAAGGGTAAGCAGGTAAAGAGTGAAAATACATCTTCAACTCCCAGGACTGCCCGTAAACCTCCTAAAGACGATCTAATTGAAACAATCAAGCGGAAGGAAAAAAAGGAAATCGTCGACGAAAAGAAAAAAGAACAGATCGATTTGATTAAGGCATTTAGTAAGAAATCAATCAAATTAGCCACAATCAAAGAGATCGAAGCAAACCAAAATACCGAAAATCTAGCCGAATCAAGCACTAAAATTTCTGACAAGCTGATTTCAGAATCATTTGCCAAGATTTTGGCCAAGCAAGGGAAGACTAAAATGGCAGAAGAAATTTATCAGAAATTGATATTGAAGTTTCCGGATAAAAGGGCTTACTTTGCGGACTTAATTGAAAAACTGAAAGAATAATATCCTCGATATGTTTACCCTACTGATTACAATCATCCTTATTTTAGCTGTATTGCTTATTTTGGTTATCCTTGGACAGAATTCCAAAGGAGGAGTAGGCGCAGCTTTCGGAGGCAGTGCTTCACAGATTATGGGGGTGACCCGTACTGGGAATGTTCTCGAAAAAGCGACTTGGTTTCTTGCTATTGCAATTCTGGCACTATGCCTGGTTTCATCAGCTTTCTACATAGATCCTCAGACGAACCAGTTTGCATCTCCAAATATTGAAAATGCAAAGCAGCAGGTAGTTGCCCCGGCATTTGGACAGGAAGAAACCTTACTTCCGGCACTTCCTGAAGAATCTGCTCCTGACACAATCCCGAGCAACTAAACTAGAATTATCTCAAGAAAATGGAGCCTGCACTGAAAAGAGCAGGCTTTTTTGTTTAACTTAGGAAATCACTTTGGGTTGTAAAACCTGAACTTTGAACTCTTAACCAAAAAAGATTTTGTTTATGAATACTAAACCGCTTCTTATAGAAGATTTGAATCTGGACCAGTGGCCAAATTTGATTCTTTGGGCCGCTCCTTTAATGTTCATCTTGGTTTTTATTGAGTGGGGAATTTCCTGGTATCAGAAAAAAGATACTTATGATACCAAAGACTTCTTTGCGGCTGCCTCCATTGGATTAATCAACGTCGGTATTAGCGCTACAATCAAAATTGCCATTTTCGGCTCAGCACTGTTCTTTTATAATATCTCTCCATTTCAGATCCCCGCTACCTGGTGGTCCTTCATTCTTTGCTTTTTTGCAGTTGATTTTGCAAGGTATTGGGCTCATCGGATCGCACACGAGCAGCGTTTTTGGTGGGCTACTCACATCACCCATCATAATTCATCTAAGTACAACTTATCAGTATCTTTTCGGCTGGGATGGACTCAACATATTAAAATCATCTTCTTCTTTCCAGTGATGTTTATGGGATTTGACCCATTTGTATTTTTCATCTGTCATCAAATCGCTGTTCTGTATCAATTTTGGATTCATACCGAATACATTAAAAAACTTCCTGCTCCGATTGAGTTTTTCTTCACTACCCCCTCCCATCACAGGGTGCATCATGGAAGTGACGCACATTACCTAGATAAGAATTATGGCTCCACTTTTATTATTTGGGACCGGATGTTTGGGACTTTTATGCCGGAAGGAGAGCGGCCGACTTACGGGATCACCAAACCGGTGACTTCTTATAATCCAGTTTATTTGAATTTTCACGAATGGGCTGATATTTTCAAAGACCTGAGCAAAGCAGAAAGCTTTAAAGAAGCCTGGAAAATAGTTTTTGGAAAACCTGGTGACGAAGTCATCGCCAACCGGGAAAAAGCCAGAAAACTCAAACAAGTGCAACCTGCAATGGCAAATGCCGACAAGATGACAGAATCCTCCTCTTCAGAGGATTCGTCGATCATACCAAAAGTCAAAAAAGCCAGCGCCTAAGACACATTCTTCAAAAGTAATCGCTTCCCGATCGGGATAAGAGTCTCCTCGACCGGGAAGCCTTGCTTGGAGTGTAATCTCCACGTAGCTGGATTGGGCAGTTCTTTGATCTCTTTTACCAGCTCCAGTTTGATATGCTCTAGCGTATTGGAAATAGTTTTGCGAAAGAGCCCAACCATCCAGACTGCAATACTTCTAAACTTCTCCCCAGCATATTGCAAAAGATTGGTCTTATACCGAAAGGCATGGATATCTGAGGTATGATCCTGTGACAAAAGGATAAAACCTTCCCGGTTATAAATCGGAATGATCCCTACCGGCTCAAATTCAATCAACTCCTCCACGAAATCATAAATGGCCATCCCTTCCTCGATCTGAGACTTGAATTTATCCAATGCATATTCGTTGATTTTGGCGATTTCTTCCATCAAATCATCATCCTTGATTTTGCTGGAATATTTCAAAACAAACTGTTTAAAGTCAATGGAATCAAGCTCTTTGGGAAAAAGCTTTGAAAGTTCAAGCTTGCCGGACTTCAGTTCATTTGCAATCCGGTGATGATCAATCAAATCACTCAGAGCGGGATATAATTTTACATACTTAAACTCTCTGTTGGTTTCTTTCAGATAGGCCAGCAGCTGGTATTTTTTGTATTCAAAATCTATCAAACCTTCCGTCATCCAGTTTTTTGGTAGTGTTTTCATATCAAATCGCTTTGCGTTAATTTAAAACATTTCTGACATTTTTCACGACAGGCCGGGAAAAATTGGCAGGCTTTTCCGGCTTTTTAGAATGAATATTCGATGGAAGCTTCAATAGTCTCAGCCGATTTGTCAGCATTTCGGAAATATTCCCCATTGGCACAAGAACTGCTCTTAAGGAGCTACATTTTAATCTAAACTTTAAAAAAAACTATACTATGTCAAACGTAAAAATCAAACCTCTTGCAGACAGAGTTTTGGTACAACCAGCTGAAGCGGAAGTTAAAACTGCTTCTGGACTCTACATTCCTGATTCGGCTAAAGAAAAGCCTCAAAAAGGAACGGTGATCGCGGTCGGTAATGGCAAAAAAGATGAGCCATTGACCGTAAAAGTTGGTGACACGGTACTTTATGGTAAGTATTCCGGCACTGAACTGAGTGTAGAAGGAAATGAATACCTGATCATGAGAGAATCCGACATTTTTGCGATTCTGTAATCAATCAAACTTAATCATTAACCAAAAAAAAATTTATAAAAATGGCTAAAGAACTATTTTTCGACACAGATGCTAGAGATCGCCTGAAAAAAGGTGTGGATGCGTTAGCAGATGCAGTGAAAGTAACATTAGGTCCTAAAGGCAGAAATGTCATTATCGACAAAAAATTTGGAGCACCTACGATCACCAAAGATGGTGTGTCAGTAGCCAAAGAAATCGAATTGACTGAGCCTATCGAAAATATGGGCGCACAACTTGTAAAAGAAGTAGCGTCCAAGACTGCGGACAATGCAGGTGATGGAACAACCACAGCTACAGTGCTTGCTCAGTCTATCTTCAACGTCGGTATCAAAAACGTGGCTGCTGGAGCTAGTCCAATGGACCTTAAAAGAGGAATTGACAAGGCTGTATCAGCTGTAGTTAATAGACTTAAAGAAAACTCCACTGCTATTTCTACCTCTAAGGAGATTGCACAGGTAGCTACTGTATCCGCCAACAATGATGAGGAAATCGGTAAAATGATTTCTGATGCAATGGATAAGGTAGGTAAAGACGGTGTGATCACAGTTGAAGAAGCAAAAGGAACAGAAACTGAAGTGAAGACTGTAGAAGGTATGCAGTTTGACCGAGGATATCTTTCTCCTTATTTCGTGACCAATACTGAAAAAATGGAAGCGGAACTTGATCAGCCTTATGTGTTGATCTATGATAAGAAAATCTCTTCCATGAAAGAATTGCTTCCTGTACTTGAGCCGGTTGCTCAGACTGGAAAGCCACTTTTGATCATCGCTGAAGATGTGGATGGTGAAGCTCTTGCCACACTTGTCGTGAATAAAATCAGGGGAGCGCTCAAAGTTGCAGCTGTGAAAGCACCAGGATTCGGTGACAGAAGAAAAGCAATGCTCGAAGATATCGCTATTCTGACCGGCGGAACAGTTATCTCTGAAGAGAGAGGCTTCAAATTGGAAAACGCGACTCCAGACATGCTTGGAAGAGCTGAGAAAATCAACATTGATAAAGACAACACGACCATCGTAAATGGTGCAGGTGACGCCGGAGCTATCAAGGGCCGAGTGTCTGAAATCAAAGCTCAGATCGATAAAACAACTTCTGACTACGACAGAGAAAAACTTCAGGAAAGACTTGCTAAGCTTTCCGGTGGTGTTGCTATCCTTTACATCGGTGCTGCCACTGAGGTAGAGATGAAAGAAAAGAAAGACCGTGTAGATGATGCGCTTCATGCTACAAGGGCTGCAGTCCAAGAAGGTGTCGTTGTAGGTGGTGGTGTGGCTCTGGTAAGAGCAGCAGATGCACTTACTGATCTTCAAGGCATAAACGAAGACGAAAACACAGGTATCAATATCATCAGACAAGCTATCGAATCTCCATTGAGAACTATCGTAGCCAATGCTGGTGGTGAGCCTTCAGTGGTGATCAATAAGATCCGTGAAAATAAAGGAAACTATGGATACAATGCGAGAACAGATGTCTATGAAGACCTGTTTGAAGCAGGTGTAATCGACCCTACGAAAGTAACTCGATTGGCATTGGAAAACGCAGCTTCCATAGCAGCATTACTTCTGACTACAGAATGCGTAGTTGCTGATAAGAAAGAAGACTCTCCTGCAATGCCTCCAATGGGCGGCGGAGGAATGGGTGGCATGATGTAATCTTGCATCCAAATAATCACAAAAGGAGACCTAATTGGTCTCCTTTTTTATTTTATTAAAATGGTAATCCCCATTCTGGGTAAAATCTAAAAAAAAATAATAACTTCATTTCAATAATTAATAATTGTAAATTCTTCCATATTCAAATATTTTTGTGAAATCTTACGCCCCTAATGATTCAATTTGATGCCATTTTTCTAGTGGATGATGATCCCATTAACAACCTGATCAATAAAAGACTATTGGGCAAATATGGGATATTGGAAAATGTCCATGAATTTCTTGAGGCGGAAGATGCTTTTACAGAACTCTGTAAATTACCAAAGGATTATAAAGTTGTGATTTTTTTGGATCTAAATATGCCTGTTCTGAACGGCTGGGAATTTCTCGATAAGTATATCCTGAACTGTAAAGACCGAAATGACAAGATTATTATTCTTTCAAGTTCCATAGATTACTTAGATCGTCAAAAAGCTAAAATGTATAAGGTGGTATCAGAATTCTTAGAAAAACCGCTTACAATGGATAAAATCAGAGCATCTTTCGAGGTCTAATGCGACTGAATTCTTTAATTTCCAAAATCTCCCAATTAAAAAAGATAAACTTCCGAATTACAATTTTTTATTTTTAAACGGAGTTTTATTGACTACTTCCCTCCTATTATTTATAAACAATCTCCTACTCGAAAGACATAAAATCAATATTTTATGATTTATATATTTTAATTATTTTTTTTTAAAATGGATATCATAAAATTTAATTATATCAAAATCCCATTTCTATTTTGTATAAAAAGAAAATTAACTACCAATTAAAGCCGTCAGTTTGAATAATAGAAATGTCGGTTATATTTAATTTCCAATCACTGGGTTAAATCGGTCCCAAATTTCCCTCATCAGAATCAATGGAACGGGTTGGTTTACCGGAGATCCACCCATCCGCAAAATGACTAAACCTTGCGAAGGGACCACCATCAAAAACTGGCCATTCTTACCCATTGCCTGATACATATCCACCGGTGCCTGAGGTATCATCATTCCAGGAAAAATAGTTTGGGTCTGCGGGAGCATGTACGATGATTTTCCGTTGAGCCAGGTAAGATAACCATAGGATCTATTGAGGAGGGTCGAACTTTCAGTAAGTTCCTTGAAATATTTACCTGACCAGATTTTCTCTCCGTTCCAGTTTCCATTTGCCTGCAAAAGCAAACCGAATCTTGCAAAAGATCTGGCATTGCTGAAGAAAACGTTATTGAAACCGGATTTCTGCCAAAACCCTGACATTCCGATCTTATCACCGATTCTTTCCTGGAAAAATCTCTGGTAATCTTTTCCTGAAGCTTTCTCTACTATTTTTTCCAATAAGGTATATGGCGCGTTGTGATAGCTCCATCGGTCTCCGGGTTTGGCCAAAAAAGTCAAATTAGCCGGTTGGGTATTATCCAAATCCACATTTTGATCATTCAACCCAGTCGTCATTGTCAGATGGTGAATTAACTGAATTTCGCGTTCTTGTACATCCGGCATTGAAGTCCAGCCTTTACCCAGATATTGTTGTGTCCTGTCGGAAGTTTTGAGTAATCTTTGCTCTTCTGCTATACCTACCAAGGCTGCGGTCAGCGTCTTGCCAGCCGATGCCCAATACCAGACAGCGTCCTGATCCATCGCCCCTAGACCTGTTAGTCTATTTCCCCAATATTGCTCCACGACGATCTTTCCGTCTTTCAGCACTATGAATGCACGGGTATCCTGAGTAGGAAGCCACTCCAGCAATTCTGCCAGTTTAGCCTCATTCCATCCAAGCTCACCGGGACTTTGAGATTCCCACTGGTCTGATCCAATCGGAGGAAAATACAATTTCTGACTTTTTGGACTTTGCGCTTCTGCACAAGAAAAGACCAGCATAGCCCAAACAGAAAAAACCGAGAGTTTAATTTTTTGAAGCGAAAAGTTTGTTGGCCTTTTCCGGAAGAATGTTCCCATATTATTTACGGAGCGTATCTAGGATAAATTTTTTCAGGTCTTCCCGAAAGAGTTTCGCCGAAGGTAAATGGGTATACATCATGTGTCCTGCCTCGTAGTAAGTCATAATGATCCTATCCGAAGCGGATTTTGGAAGATTCAGATGTGAGATGGAGTGTTCTACACCATAGAATACAGTTGCCAAATCATAATACCCGTTCATAATCAATATCTTGACATTGGGATCCTTCGACAGCGCATCTTCCATATCAGGCAATGTAGTCACGGAAGCGTCCGCGCCCCAAGAGGCTGTACCCTGATGCTTCCAGTCCCACTTAAATCCTTCTTTGGAATAAGCCGAAGTAGAATACAGGAGGTCTTTACTGACCTTTAAGTCTTTGTAATAATAATCCAAAAACCCCATAGTATATGCGGAGGTGATTGCATCAGACTGGGGATCTGTGAAGGATTCCATTGACATCGGATCCCGATTGATACCCTTATAACGGGAGTCCAACCGACCCACAGTCATTGCCTCATCTCTAAGTAGCTCCTGAAAATATTCCCCTGCATTAATTTTCAGATCGGCACGTAGCCAGATTTTAGAATCTATGCCTGTATAATTTTGTAATTTTTGAGCTATCTCAGCCTTTTCTGAATCTGAAATTTTATTTCCTTTAAAAAGAGCCGGAGTATATTCATTCTCTGTGAACTTCCGTACCTCCTCTACAAATTCAGAAAGATCATCTGATTTGTTTGCCACCCTGTCATGATACCAAGAAGTGGCTGCCATAGTCGGAAGATAGGCGATGTAGGATATGTCCTCATTAGGAGCGAAAAACAGAGTTCGAAGATCAAATACTGCAGACACCATGATCACCCCATTGAGAGCATATCCTTTATTTAGCAAATAACTCATGACACCGGCATTTCTAAATGTACCGTAGCTTTCGCCCAGGATGTATTTTGGTGAATTTAAGCGACCATGCTCCTTTAAAAATTGCATGATAAATAAGCTTACACTTCGAATATCCTGATCCACCCCCCAGAAGTCTTTACCAGTGGCCTCCCCTATGGGAATACTCAAACCCGTACCCACCGGATCCATCATCACCACATCGGCAATATCCAAAATCGAAAACTCATTATTCACCACTTCATAGGGCGATGCCTGGTTGTAATTGGGATCATCAACTACGATGCGCTTGGGGCCCATGATTCCCATATGCAACCAATATGATGAAGAACCTGGACCACCATTGTATGCAAATATTATCGGACGGTTTTTCTCAGGATTTTCTTTGAAATAGGCTGTAAACCCAAATAAGGCTATTGGTTTATTATTCTCATCTTTAAGTTCTAGGGTACCAGCTTTCGCATTCAAACTGATCGTTTTCCCATCGATCGTGACTAATTGCTTGGAATCAAACACCTGCGCTTTGGGCTGGTCTTCCCTCACTTTTTCCTCACTTTGCTGCGCAAAGCTCATAGTGGTCAATAGAAATAGCAGGAGAGAAATTCGAAGCTTCATGATCAGTTAGATTAAGATTCTATTCAATAGTTTATAGTAATGATTTTTACCTATCGTATTAGGTCAATGATTTTTGTATGAGCTTTTTCTAAATAAAACAATTTCAAGACAAAAATCACAATCTATG
>CAZFSC010000002.1:4968-30706 GCA_964521585.1 uncultured Limnohabitans sp. | reverse complement strand
CGCTTTTTAAAGGTAGCCTTAGCAAAAGGGCAGAGTGGAATTACTTTTATATTTTTATTTCTGGCGTATTCGACTAGCTTTTCCAATAGTTGTGTTCCTACCCCCTGACCTTCGAGACTCGAGTCCACTTCTGTGTGCTCGATGATCATTTTCTTCGGTTCGGACATCACATAGACCATTTCTGCAATTCGCTTACCTCCCTCCTCGATGATAAAATACCCTCTTTTTCCATCTGATTTCTGTTCAATAGTTCTTTCGCTCATTTTTTAACTTTTTGTCCTACCCTCTACTATACGATCATACACTTCATCTATTGGCTCCCAAAGTTCCACACTATGGCCATCCGGATCGAGAATATGAATAAATTTACCATATTCAGTGTCCTCGATTTCATCTAAAATAGTCACTCCTTCCTTTCGAAGTACAACCACCAGTTCTACCAAATTCTCCACCCTGTAATTAATCATAAAATCTTTGGAAGAGGGATTGAAATAAGTAGTGTCTTGAGCCATAGGAGACCATTGGGTAAAGCCCTTTTGAACGGGATCATCTGCCTGCCTCCATTCAAATGCAGTTCCGTATTTGTCTGTGTTTAATCCCAGATGCTTGTCATACCACGCTTTGGTCGCATTGGGATCCTTAACCTTAAAAAAGATCCCGCCTATACCAGTTGTCCGTTTTTTCATATTCTATTATAGGTTGAAAAGCCTTTAATTCTTATAGCATTGTCCAAGTCAATTTGCCTCTTCCACTTTTACTTTCACCTTTTTTACCCGCTCATTTTTCAGTTTCGGTAATAAGCTGCTGACCAAGTCATTTTTCACAGCCACGTAGGAAGCAAAATCCATGATTGTAATCAATCCAATTTCCTCAGCTTTTAATCCTCCTCTTTTGGTCAACAATCCCACTAAATCACCTTTGCTGACTTTGTCCTTTTTGCCTACACTAAAATAAAGACAAGTCCACTCTTGCTGCAAAGGAGCTTTCAGATTTTCACTAACTTTCTCTTCCTCAATGAAATCTTCGATGTAATCAGGAAGTGATTCATCGTTAGCCAAAATAAGGTAAGCGATTCCTTCAGCATGCATTCTGGCTGTCCGGCCATTGCGGTGAATGAAAGCATCTTCTTTGGGTGGCACCTGATAATGAACCACATGCCTGATCTCAGGAATATCCAAACCCCGGGAGGCCAAATCTGTCGCGATCAGCAGATTGGTCACTTTGCTACGAAACCGGATCAGGTTTTTCTCCCGATCTATCTGCTCCAGTCCACCATGCAGCACACTGTTAAAATACCCGTAATCTGTCAATAGTGTACTCAAGCGGTCTACGGCATCGCGGTGGTTGCAGAATACAATGCAGGAGTCTTCCTGAAATCCTGCCACCAGACGCATCAGGGTCTCCCCTTTTTCTTTGCTCGAACTGTGAACCAGCCTGAGTGTTAAGTTGACTGCCTGGATATCCCGAAGAAAATTTACAGTCCGATATTCAGAAAATGGAAGGAAATCAGGCATGCGTTTCAAGGATGTTGCCGATGTCAACAGGAAGCGTGGTTTGCCGTTTATCGAAGTAAAAATTTCTTTCAATTGCTCCTGAAATCCCATTTCCAATGATTTATCAAACTCATCCAATACGATTGTATGCACGGTATTGGGATTAAATGAATCTCTTGCGATATGATCGGAAAGACGGCCGGGAGTTCCGATAATTACAGCTGGAGCCTCCCCCAGGCTATTCACCTCCAGTTTAGACGAATGTCCTCCATAAACTGTACTGACTCGAAAAGGAGTTTTCATTCCTTTAAATACTTGTTCGATCTGAATCGCCAGCTCTCGGGTAGGTACGATGATCAATGCCTGTACTTCCCTGATGTTTTCTTTCAATGATTCAATCAAAGGAATCAAATAGGCAAGCGTCTTTCCGGAACCGGTCGGTGCCAAAAGCACCAGATTAGGATTTTTGGAAGATCGGGAAATAAACTCCGTTTGCATTTCATTCAAACTTTCGATCGAAAGTAACTGGAGGTAGCGGGCGATGGAATCTGATATATTTTCTGACACCCCCAAAAGTACCGAATTGAAATGAGCTATCGGCCTTTCTTTGATCAGATCTCCTTCCCTTTCACGACCAAATACCAATCTCCATCTAATTTTAAATACCCAAAATCATAGCAAAAAAGATATTGACTTCCCTTTTTGGTTTGGTAAGTATGGGTTAGATATTTGAACTGAAAACCCAATAGCATCAATTTATCTTTGCTGACTTTACCTGTCTCTTCGCCCTCAGGCACCAATGATTCGAGAATATTTCGATTCTTTCGCAATGCATGATTTATATTTCGGATGAAATTATTATTCAAAGAGTTCTGCTGATTATTGAAGGCATTGCGGCAGGAATCATCGCAAAACTTTTTGTCCACTCTTCCATGAAAAGAATTTCCACAGTAAAGACAAAGTCGTGGGTTTACAGTCATATTGAAAAAGTTTGAAGGAATTTAGGGAATTAGTTTGAAAAAATCACTACTCAAACCAATTCCCTAAATTATTTAAAGGATTTTTTTACCGGTTGAATTTAAGACTGTTGAGCTGAAAGGTATTCCAAATCGAAACCTCCTGCTCGGCTCTGAAAACCAAGTATATATCATCCATAGTCTGGGAGGACTTCAATACCATCTCCACTTTAAACCATCCACCTTCCGAATTCTTCGGCCTGCTGGATTTATTCAGCGTTTCGGTGGTACCGATCAATTCTCCATCTGGACTACCTACACGCAGTTCCAATTTGCCAGCTGTATTACCCGGATTGAGTTCCAAATTCAGACTTTTAATCCCAGAAAGGTCGATGTTGTCAAACTTAATCCAGGAATCATCGGCAGTATATTTTACAAAGCTACCATGCTCCCCATTTGCCCGAGCAGCATCTTTCAATTGGTCAGCAGTGGCTGCAAGCACTTTTGAGTTTCTCAGTGTCAATTGCTTTGTCGTGGAAAGAGGCCCAATTCCATTGGCACCTTGATCTTCGTAAGACGCCCGGATCAGGTAATATCCCTCTTCAAGTTGGGTATCCACCAGATCATACGCTCCTGTCGGCGGTAGTTTTCCTCCCTGATCAGGATCAGCAATGCCAAGGATAAAATTAACCATCTCCGCGACTTGCTTTTCGTCCAGGTGTGGGTGACCCGGCATGACCCGCTCTCCCCAAACTCCACCTCCACCATTCTTGATTTTATCAACCAAATACATTCGTGATTCGGCAAAACCTTTATATTTTTTCGAGACAGAGGTGTAATCAGGTCCTACCGACTCGTTTGCAATGGCATGGCAAGCTTTGCAACCAGCTTGATTGATGTAAGTCTCTCCAATGCTTAAGACTTCCTCGGTATGCCCTACCTGAATCAAGTCATAGCCTCCTTCCATGTAAGTGACTCCAAAATCCAATCTGTTCGGATCGATCACCACATCCTCGGCATCACTAACTTTCACTTCATAAGGAATCTGCTCCCGATCGAAATAAAAACTTCGATTTCCCTGCCATTCGATCTCGACAACAGGAGGCTCATTTCCGACTTTGATTTCCAAAACTGCAAAAGAGCTTTCTCCATTATTGTCGGTCACTGTCAACTTTACCTGGTAGGTTCCAGCCTGTTCATAGGTCCAACTTGGGTTTGCCTCAGTGGATTTCCCCTGATCTTTCCCAAAATCCCATTTGTAAGTAATCTGATCTTCAGGGTCGGGGTCTTGCGTGCCTTCAGAAGAAAAATGTACCTGCAGTGGCACTCCGCCTACTTTTTTATCTGCAGCAATAGTCACCTGAGGAGCTCGATTACCAGCTGCGAAAACAATCCGGTATAAACCCGAATCATCATTTTGAGCTCTCCAATAAGTCCCATATTCCAATAAATAAAGCGATCCATCTTTAGCAAACTGCATGTCCACTGGCTTATCAAATACCGTGGAAGGCATGAATCGCTCCATCGTGTCGTATTCGTAATTTTCGGTGAGGCTTACGGTGAATATCCAATTGCGCATCCAATCGTAAATGAAAACTTTGCCATTGTAATAGCCTGGGAATCGGACTTCTGATTCTTCATAATCTTCCCGGTAATACACCGGACCAGCCATGGCATTTCTTCCTCCGGTCTCGACCATTGGAAACTCAACTGATTCATCATAAGGATACCAAATCAATGCTGGAATAGCCGCCGGCAAAATCTCTAAACCCGTATTATTCGGAGAAGTATTTCTTGGTGCCTTCGGATCAAATTCATATAAGCTCTCCTGTTTTTCGAAGTCGTACTTCCAATAAGGCTTATTATTCCCGACAAAATAGGGCCATCCAAAATAGCCTGGACCAGTGGCAAGATTGATCTCATCATGTCCTTTTGGACCTCGGCGCATGGAATCTACCGATGCATCCGGCCCCACTTCTCCCCAAAATAAATTACCGTTACGCTGATCAATGGAGATTCGGAAAGGATTTCGATTGCCCTTGACATAGATTTCGGGCCTGGTGTTTGGAGTACCGACAGGCCAAAGATTCCCCTCAGGAATGGAGTAGGTACCATCTGGTTCAGGTTTGATCCTGATAATCGACCCACGCAAATCATTTGAATTGCCGGAGCTCCGCTGTGCATCTACATTCTCCGGTCTTCCTGCTCTTTCGTCGATAGGATTGTAATTATCAGATTCGAATGGTGTAGAATCATCTCCCAGGGATAGGAATAAATTCCCCTTGGCATCAAATTCAAGTGATCCCCCAGAGTGACAGCACCCCCTGTAAACGGGAATTTCCAACATGATTTTTTCAGAACTCATATCGAGCAGGTTCTCCTTAAAATCAAATCGGGAAAGCCGGTTGATAGAGAGCTCTCCTGCAGGAGCATAATACAGATATATCCAATGATTCTGGGCAAATCCGGGATCTTTGGCCAAACCTAGCAAGCCATCCTCACTTTCGGGATATACATCCAGCTCTCCGACTTCGATAGTTTCGGAAGTTTCCGCCTGATAGAGTTTCAATTTTCCATTCCGTTCGATGATCAGGACATCTCCATTGTCCATGACCTCCAATTCCATTGGTTCATTGAGATTCTCTACCAAAGGAATCTTTGTAAATCGGGTTTCATCGGGTTTGATTGTAGCAAAAGGATCAGAAGGTTCCTTCTTGGCGCAGCTCCAGAGAGCTATACCAAAGAGGGCAATCATCAGCACTGATTTTCTCATAGGGTCGATAGATTATTTTGGATCCTCAATATAAAGAATGCCTACTTCTTATTAATCACATTGGTATGAATGGCATTTTTTCATCAATCAATGTCTTGCTTCTTCATTTTTAAGATTCAAAAAATCCTAACAATTATCTCCCACAAATTTCCTTATACGGACAGTAGCTACACTTTATTAGATCATCGGTTTGACCAAATGGAATTTCAGGATTGAAAATATCCTCCAAAAGAGATTTCAGATTAGATTTATACTCTTCCTCAAATTTTCGGTAGTCTTGTACTTCAGTACCTGGTTTATAGGGTATTTTGATTTGAAGATAAGGATTGAAATCATCGCTGAATATTTCCCGGAGATTGAAAATTGCCGGTTTGAGGGGCAGGGAATTATCCGGATTGGTGGCCTGATAGATTAATCCATAAAACATGGTTTGCATGGCTGCCTTGTTCCGGCCTTTATGATCCCGGTCAAAAAGTGAAGCCACATCGGGAAAGTTCTTATTATCCTGACCTGATTTGTAATCGATGAGTCTTATTGAGCCATTTTGTTCGTCCACCCGATCAATGATGCCTTTCAGGGAAACTGTTCTGTTTCCAGAAGATGTTTTGATTTCCAAGCCTGCGACATATTTTTTCTCCTTTTCCAAAGAGATCAATTTGATCGGTGCAGAGGCTTCATCGACTTTCAGAATCTGTAGCAAGTATTTCTGCAGCACATCCCGGGCAATTGCCATCTGCCCATTCAGTTTTGTGTCTGCCTCACCTTCCATGTGGTAAAATATCCGGATGGCCTTTTCGATTGCCGGAAATGTCCAGTTCTTACCTAAATCTTCAAAATCTGATTTCGTAAGAAGCGTTCTGTTTTTCCGCTTTGCAAAATCCTGATACAAAATTTCCATGCTGAGATGTGCCAGATTTCCAAAAACTGCTGCGTCGATTTCCTCGCTGACTTCCTGCTTTTCCTGAATATTTGCCAGATACTGAAAATAAAATTTTAGCCTGCAATCCAGGAAAACATTGAGTGCCGAGGGCGAGAAGGAAGTCTTCGAGATCGCATTTTCATCGTACAAATACCTGTCAAGCAAGTTCAGCACTTCCTCATTCTTTTGAATTGTAATCGCATCCGGAAATTTCTGATCTATTGGAATAAAAACTACTTCTTCATCCAGCTTCCTTCCTAACTCCACTTCCATTTGCTGAATGTATCTGCTTTTTTCTCCAGCTTTCCCCTGATCAGATGCTGTGGTATAAATCATGTGAACCTCCTCTGCACTATGCAAAAGTCGATAGAAGGTATAGGCATAAATCGAATCATTTTGCTCCTGAACCGGCAAACCAAATGCCTTACGGATATTGAAGGGAATCATCGAATTGAGACCTGCTGAAGGTGGAAAACTATCCTCATTCATATTGCAGATGATCACGCGCTTAAAGTCCAAATTCCTAGACTCAAGAACCCCCATGATCTGTAAACCCTGAAGTGGTTCGCCCTCAAAGGGAAGTTTTACCTCTCGGAAAATCTGACGAAAGAGCCGGATGAAAAACTCCCGATTGATGGAAAGAATATCCTGTGATGCAAAAATCTCCCGCAATCGGGTCAATTGTTTGTAACATTGATAAAGGTAGGAGCGCTGCAATGACTCATCCTTAAGCCGCTCTGCCAAGGCTTCCATCAAAGCGGCTAAATAGGGAAATAGTGAATCATTTTCCAGCTTTTGGAAGATCAGCTGATAAAATGCCCCTCCGGCATGAAGTTCCTCGGCTGAAATATGAATCTGATTCAATTCCTGCATTCTCTGGAGAATTGCTTCCGAAAATCCCGGATTGGCATTTTTCAGATAGATCGAACTGAGCAGGTTTTTAACAGCAGTGTGATAAAAAAGCAACTTTCCATCATCTTCCCTGATAAACCGCTGCATCTCTAGCACGGCTTCCAAAAAGGAATAAACAGGCGCATTTTTCACGGGATATCCCATGGTCACGTTCACCTTGTCAACTTGCTCCGGAAGTGTGTGCAAAACTGGAAAAAGCATTTGCTCATCCGGTAAAATCACCACGGTTTCTTCCCAAGCTTCATTTGCTGGAATTTTTTCCAAGATGGATCCTACCAGATTGGCCTGATTTGTTTTCAGTGGAGTCGCATAGGTTTTAATACTTGCTTTTCGATCTTCGATCTGGGTTGGAATCGGCTCCGGAAAGGTTGTACCAAAAATTTGGTCTTTTTGATAATCCCGGAAAAACAAACCGGCTTCCTGTGCCCTGTCTTCCAAATAATACGCATCCACATCCCAAAAAATCTTAGCCCCAAATTCAGTAATGTAATGTTTGATCAATGCTTCCTCAGTTGCTGTAAACGCATTGAACCCTATGAAATAATGGGTTTTTTCAGGTCTTGAAATAGTATTCAACGACTCCACTACTTTTCGATACAGCATTCCCGAATACGCCAAGCCTGAGATCGTCAAAGAGGCTTGAAAACTCTCGTAAAGCGGACTGAGCAATTGCCAGAACTTCAAAAACTTCTCCTGATGAGCCCGATCCTGACGGATAAACGAAGACCAAAACTGCTTGATCAAATCAACCTGACTTTCGGTCAGAAAACTCAGATCTGACTCCAGTTCCTTGATTTCAGACAGATGATGATAGAGTTTATCGGCATTTGTCAGGAATTGATCCACATCATTGAAATCTTTCAGAATCATTTCTCCCCAGAAATAAAACCGATCAAAGCTCTCCGCACCCGGATTGAGTTCTTGGTAAACCTTATATAATTCAAAGATGAGAGTCAAATCATCCGCAGGACGATTTCCTGCCAGATCATAGAAAATCTCCTCGATAGTTTTTACCTCAGGCATCCAGGTAGGTTCTGTTATCAGACTTCCTAAATGCTGGGTGAAAAATAATCCCGCTCTCCTATTCGGTAAAACCACGGTAAGCTTTTGCAATTCAACACCGCTTTCGAGGATCTTTTTCGCAGTATTTTTTAAAAAACTATGCATACACCTCTTCGATTAATCCTGATTCCAGATAGCATAAATAGCCTTTGGTTGGTTTCTGAGCCAATTTTGAAACTAACTCCATGTATTCTCTGACTTGATTGGCATAGCGCGTATGTGCCTCGCCTGTTTTGAAATCCACAATCAGCGCCTCTTTTTCATTCAGGATTATCCGATCTGGCCTTTTTTGCTTTCCTCCGGGAAGCAAAATTCCCTGCTCAGCCAGCAGGACTCCCTTCGTGCCAAACCAAGATTCAAAAAGTGGATTGGTAAAAAGATGATCCAATTGGTTTTTAACCACTTGCTTCTCATCTTCATTTAATCTTCCCTCAAAATAAAATGTCTGCAAATTCTGCATTGCGGATGCTTTATCAGCCGATAGTTCCAAAATCTCATGGACAATTAAGCCAAACTTCTGTTTCTTCCGCTGTTCCATCCCCTCTTCCGAAAAGTCCACCGAATACTTCTTTAGGCTGAGCATTTCAGACCAGTTTTTATAAGCCCAACGAAGTTCCAACGATTGATAGGGAGTATTTTTTTTGATTTGATTTTCAGGCCAATCTCCAAATTCGAAAACTTTTGACTCCGGGTCATAAAAAGAGGTCAAGCTGAGTTCAGATGCTGGATCAGTATGGGATTGAACTAATTGCTGAAGCTGAATTTCTATCGAATTCTGCGAACCAATTTTCTCTTTGTATGGAACAAAACCCAGAAAGACATCCTCCGCTCTTGTCAGTGCTACGTAAAGCATATTCAAACTGTCCAAATAAGCCATGATTGCTTCTTCAGCGTAAGTTTCACTGAAATCAGAATTTGCCAAATCTGAACTCAAAGTCAGGGGAATAATAGCTGAAAGTCCCTTTTCCCGATCCTGAAAAGGAGACCAAACTACATTCCCTTTACTGGTATCGAAAATCGTCCACTTTAGAAATGGCATCAAAACCACCTTGAATTGTAAGCCTTTTGATTTGTGAATCGTCAGAATCCGCATGGCATTGTGCCCTTCAGGGATTTTGACTGTACGCTTCGTCTTATTGATTTCCCACCATTCCAAAAAGCCACTTAGATCTGCACGGTTTTTCGCTGTAAAATCATAAACAGCCTCTTTGAATCCTGAGATATAAGCCTTTTCCGCGCCCAATTCCATCAATCCCAGCACTTTGATCAACTCTTCCAAAGCCTCCATAAGTGGCAATTGAAGCATTAAATTTTCTTTTTCCTGAAAAGCCTCAACATGCTTTTTTAAATGATCTGGCATCTGATCCAAGGCAAAAAGCTCATGATCAATTGGTGTATTCCTGAGAACCGCTAAATAATACCACATGGTCTTGTATTGGACTTTATCCGCCGGATTGTGCAGGTAATTGAAACCGGAGACTAAAGCCTTGACCGATGAGGCTTTGGTCAGATACATGGATTCATCCGAAAGTACATCAAAGCCGTATCCAGAATCCGGATTTTCATTCGCATAGCTCATCAGGCAATCGGCTATAGCCTCGCCTTCTGATTTTCTTCTTACCAAAAAGGCGATATCCTCCAGTTCGTATCCGTGATCCTGCAGCTCCATGATTATGTCCGGGAGCTTTTTCAAAACGATTTCATCAAAATTATCTGCATCCTCCTCCGCTTTTGGATCGATGAACTCTAATTTTACTTTTCCTTTAAATTCTGATTTCTCCTTTTTAGGTGAAATTTTTTGGAAGGAATCGGAATAGGCCTGAGTAAGAATTTTTGGATTATCTATTCCATAGGATGTACTTAAAACTTGCTCCATTGCCTGTGGCAAAGCTTTAAAAATAGTATTGTTGAAATTGACGATATTCGGAAGGCTACGGAAATTCGTATCCAAATTTTCAAATTTGATGCGGGCTGATCCGATTTCTTCCTCCACCTGCGAAAGCAATAATTTCATTTCTCCTCCACGCCAACGGTAGATCGACTGCTTCACATCACCCACCAGTAAATTGACTTGATTCTGCCCCAATGAGTTTTCTAATAGTGGCTTGAAACTATCCCATTGGAAACCTGAAGTATCCTGAAATTCATCAATCAGGTAGTTTTTGTATTGGTTACCGACTTTCTCATAGATGAAAGGAGTATCATTTCCTTTCGTAATTTCCTTCAAAAACTCATTGGCATCGGAGATCAAAAGTATATTTTCCTCGTCTTTGATTAAGGAAAGTTCATCAAGCAGATTCCGGAAAACTCCATAGACATAACTGTTTTTGGCAATCGCCTGTAAAGTATTCCACTTACCAATAAGTATCGATGCTTGTCGTAGAATCTGATTCAACCCTTGATCGTAAGCAGCTTGAATTGCATTGATTTGTTTACTTGATTTTGCAAACCAAGCATCTGGATTATCAATTCTACTGAGCTGGGAATCTGTCAGACTGGGAAAAGGTTGATTACGGTCTCCGAATTTTCCAAACAATTTTGCAAACGAATTAGACCCCCCAGCGAAATCTGTCCACTCCAAACCATTGGCAATACGAATCAGATCAGCTTGCTTCCCAAGTTCTTTTGCAAGATTGACTAATTCAGTTTTGCGCTCCCGTACAAATGATTGTAGTAAAGTGATATTTTCCTTGTTCCTCAGAAACTCCTTTATTTCAGGCGCATATTTTTTGAAATCTTCCTGAAATATCTGCTGGCCTAGTCCCCTGATACTCTTTCTGATGTCCCAGGATTTACCATGTTGGATTTGCTCGTAAGCATAATCGACCAGCCATTTGTGAAGAAATTCATCTTCCATCACATGCATCACCACCCGGTCTACCACTCGATCCAAGACAGCTGCCTGATCCAGTTCCACATCAAATTTTGCATTCAGATCAATTTCCCTGGCAAATGCACGCACCACTTTCTGGAAGAAACTATCGATCGTACTCACGGAAAATCGACCGTAATCATGGAGAATTGCGGTAAGTGTCTGCTGCGCCAAAAGCTTCAGGCCGGACTCATCTACCTGAAGCGCGGAAAGTAATTCCCGGTCCATCTTTTCATTTGGATTGACCTCATTTCGGAGTCTTTTTAATTCCTCCACAATCCGCTCTTTCATTTCTTGAGTGGCTTTATTTGTAAAGGTGACAGCCAATATTTGCTTATAGGCCTGGGAAGAGCGCAGTGCCAGTTTAAGGTATTCCAGTGTCAAGGTGTAGGTTTTACCTGAGCCTGCAGAGGATTTATAGATGATAAATGGATTCTGATTCATAGAAAAGTCGATGATCCAAGAT
Source organism: uncultured Limnohabitans sp. (assembly GCA_964521585.1). Lineage (GTDB taxonomy): Bacteria > Bacteroidota > Bacteroidia > Cytophagales > Cyclobacteriaceae > Algoriphagus. The sequence continues at coordinate 19,253 of CAZFSC010000002.1, read as the reverse complement.
AGGAAGCTATACAGAAATACCCATCATGAAGATCAGCACTTGACAAAGATTGTCAGGATAAATAACAGGAGACCCATTTTCCAATTTGAAAATATAGGATTGGAATTCGGCTGATTTTTGGGCAAATTCAAAGCTGAAACTCCGTTTACATGAAAAATTTTCTGACAATTCTGTTCTCTATCATCCTTTCATTTGGTGCCAATGCTAAAGATGGCTACGAACTTTGGCTCGACTACAGCCCGGTAGAAAGTCCCAAAATGAAGTCTCAGATAAGCCCGCTTTTTTCCGGGATTTACTTTTTTGGCGAAAGCCCAACCTACGACATCATCCGCAAAGAACTTGAAATCGCCAGCCAAAAGATGCTAGGCAAAGTTCCTGTTTTTTCCAAAGAAAGACTCTCTCAAACCCAAATGTGGATCGGAACCCGAGCAGAGCTTTCTCAGGTATTGGGATTGCAACAGCAGGCCGAAATTCGACAGTTGGGAGAGGATGGATTCTGGTATGGAGAGATCGAGTTTCAGGGAAAATCTTACTTCACGATTGTGGGTAATCGTCCCGTAGGAGTTCTTTACGGTTTGTTTGATTGGTTGAAAAGTATCCAAAGTGAAACTTTTGATCGAACCGTTCAAAGATCAGATAGTCCGAAAGTTAAACTACGTATGCTCAACCATTGGGACAACCTCGACCGGACCGTAGAGCGAGGCTATGCCGGATTTTCAATCTGGGATTGGCACAAGTTGCCGGGATACATCGATCCCCGCTATATCGACTATGCCAGAGCCAATGCTTCCATCGGAATCAACGCCGTTTCTGTGACCAACGTGAACGCAAACGCACTGATCCTTACAACAGATTTCATGGAGAAAGTGAAAGTACTTGCTGATCTATTTCGCCCCTACGGCATCAAGGTGTTTCTGACAGCCCGATTCTCCGCACCCATCGAAATTGGTGGTCTAAACACTGCAGATCCGCTTGACCAACAAGTTCAGCTTTTCTGGAAAATAAAAACAGAAGAGCTCTATTCCCTCATACCTGATTTCGGTGGGTTTCTCGTCAAGGCAAATTCTGAAGGTCAACCAGGGCCTCATGAATATGGAAGAAATCATGCGCAAGGAGCAAATATGCTGGCAGAAGCTCTTGCCCCCCATGGTGGGATTTTGATCTGGCGGGCTTTCGTCTATTCCCATGAGGTCGACCAGGACCGACACAAACAAGCCAATCTGGAATTTATTCCTTTGGATGGAAAATTCCGCGATAATGTAATCCTTCAGGTAAAGAATGGAGCGATTGACTTTCAGCCGCGGGAGCCATTTCACCCCCTATTCGGGGCGCTGAAAGAAACTCAGGTCGGTATGGAATTTCAGATCACTCAAGAATATTTAGGACAGGCTACCCAATTGGTTTTCTTAGCTCCTATGTGGGAAGAAGTGCTCAAAACAAAAACTTTTAGACCTACCCCTTCATCAACGGTGGCATCCATTATCCAAAAACCGGTTACCTCGAAAAATGTCACGCTGATGGCGGGAGTTTCGAATATCGGTACTGACAGAAATTGGACGGGGCATTTATTTGCACAAGCCAATTGGTATGCATTCGGCAAACAAGCCTGGGATCCTGAAATCTCCTCGGAAGAGATCGCATCGGAATGGATCAAATTGACCTTTGGTCAAGACAAGGATCTGATCTCAAAAATCAAAGAAATAATGCTGCTATCACATGAGGCGGCGGTCAATTATATGACCCCGCTTGGATTGCATCACATCATGGGAAGATCCCATCACTATGGTCCGGCTCCTTGGGTGACAGGTGGAAGAGCAGATTGGACTTCGCTTTATTATCATCAGGCGGATTCAATGGGGATTGGATTTGACCGAACTAAATCTGGAAGTAATGCCCTAGCTCAATATGCACCCGAAATCGAAAATAAGTGGTCTGATCCTGAACAGATACCGAAAAAATATTTACTCTGGTTTCATCATCTGCCATGGGATTTTGAATTGGAGTCAGGAAATACCCTTTGGGAGGAAATTGCCTTGCATTACGATCAGGGAGTGAAAACGGTTCGGGAGATGCAGGAAATCTGGAAAAATCTAGAGGGTCAAATTGAGCCAGAACGCTGGCAACATGTCAATCAATTGCTTGCTGTACAGCGAGAGGAGGCCGAATGGTGGCGAAATGCCTGTCTACTCTATTTCCAGACTTTTGCCAATCGCCCATTTCCGGAAGAAATTGAGAAACCCGAGGGGGATTTAGAATATTATAAAAGTCTAAAATTCCCTTTTGCTCCCGGAATCAGGCCAAGCTGGTAAGGTATTTTGAGATTTTGCACCAAGCTATTTAGGGAAAAACTCAAAGAACGAATCAGATTTAGTTTAAATTTTCAAGCTGAATAATCAAAAACCAATGGATCCTTATAAAATCCCTTCATCGACCAGAATTGGACATGTTCACCTAAAAGTAAGCGATCTCGAACAGTCACTGAATTTCTATTGTGGATTGTTGGGCTTTGATATGGTGATGCATTATGGAAAAGATGCTGCATTTATTTCGGCTGGAGGCTATCACCATCACATTGGATTGAATACCTGGCAAAGCAAAGGTGGAAAACCTGCTCCCAAAAACTCTGCAGGCCTATATCATACAGCTATACTTTTTCCCACGAGAAAAGATCTTGCAGAAATATTCAAGCGCTTGAAAGATGCACAGTATCCGCTTACCGGTGCTGCAGATCATGGGGTTTCAGAAGCGATCTATTTGGATGATCCGGATGAAAACGGGGTAGAGCTTTATTGGGACCGACCAAAAGAACTGTGGCCGAAGGATCAAAACGGAAAACTCACCATGTACACCAAGCAACTTGACATCAATGGATTATTGAAGGAGATTTTATAATTTCCTTTCAAATTATCCATTAATCGTATGGGCCGAATTCATCTATTCGAATTAGAAGATCAAACTTGGTTTCCGGGAATTCTGAGAAATTACGGGACGGATTTTCTTCAATTTTTAGCGAACAAAACTAAAATGTTTTCTCCACTGATTCCATGGATCGAAAAGGGGTTGGCAGCTTCGAACACTACCCAAATTATAGATCTGGCCTCCGGAGGAGGTGGTAGTATGCGCTCAATTCATAAGGAGCTGCTTAAAAAACACCCCAATCTTAAAATTCTCCTGACTGATTTTTATCCCAATCTTCCTGCATTTGAATATACCAATTCACAATCTCCGAATATCACCTATAGCAGTGATCCCATAGATGCGCGAAATGTCCCAAATGAATTAAAAGGACTTCGGACTCTATTTCTTTCTTTCCATCATTTTCGGCCAGTTGATGGAATTCGGATTTTAGAAAGCGCTTGCCAAACAAGGCAGCCGATTCTAATCGCAGAAGGTCAGGAGCGTTCAGTACGATGTTTTCTGTCCGTGTTTTTTTCACCCATCATCGTTCTTCTAACCACTCCTTTTATCCGGCCATTTTCTTTTGGACGATTAATTTTCACCTATTTGATTCCGATAGTGCCTGTTTTTGTATGGTGGGACGGAATGGTCTCCTGTATGAGAATCTACTCCTTAAAAGAATTGAAAGTATTGGTCAACCAGGTGAACCAGAATGAAAAATTTGATTGGGAAATTGGTAAAATAAAATCAGGTCCGAGCCATTTGGTTTATTTATTGGGAACTCCCAAACTCAGATCCGCTCTCTGATCCAACGAATAATAACATCCATCACTTCATCCTGATCAGAATCATTAATCAACTCGTGGTACCCGCCTGGAAAGATCTTCAGCGTTTTGTCAATGGACCCTGCCCTTTCTGCCAGCATTTCTGATCCTTTAGGATTGGTAAAATCATCGGCTGATCCATGGATCAGCAGCAAAGGAAGACTAATTTCAGAAGCTCTTTCTTGAATACTACGCATCATTTTCAATAGTTCGTGACCCGTTCTTGCAGGAATAGGCTGTGTATAGACCAAAGGATCCTGAAGGTATTTTTCGACTTCTTCCTGAATGCGTGAAATTTTGAAAGGATCCAAAACCAAAACCTTGAATTTAGGAAACCATTTGCTGATCAGTCCCGAGATGGCAACGAGAATTTTGGATGTACCTTCCGCTTCCTTGATCGCAGGCGAGCTGAGAATCGCTCCAGCAGTATCCGGACGGTAATCCAACAGGTAAGCCGCTACCATTCCTCCCCCCATGCTATGCCCGTAAAGAAACGAAGGGAGGTCAGGTACGTACGTTTTCACTTTTTTAAAAAGCGAGTCAATATCTCTTAGATAGTCCTTGTAGGAATCAAAATAGGCGGTGGGCTTTCCGTCTGCGGATTTTCCATGCCCCCGGCCGTCAAAAGTAAATACCGAAACTCCGATATCGACGAGTTTTTCTACCAAATGCAGGTAGCGTGAACTATGTTCTCCAAGTCCGTGAACTAGAAGCATACTTGCTTTGGGCTGAGAGGAAAGCCAGGCTTGAAGGTAAAGTACTTTACCGTCATGAGTCGTGAAGGTGGTTTCAAGATGTTTCATAGTTCAAATTAGGAAAAAGAACCAAATTGGAATTAAATTCCCACCTAATGATTAATTTTCTTATTCACCTCAAACTCTCCAAGCATGATTAGAGCGGCCTCAAAACTTTTATTTACACTGATTTTTCTATCTAACGTCTGCTCATATGCGCAGACTTCTGTACAGGGATCTCAGACAGTCACCAGTATTTCTAAGGAAAGACTGGGCCGATACGATGCTTTTCTTCAAAAAGAAGTGGATGAAGGAAGATTGGCCGGTAGCGTCGCAGTGATATACAAGGATGGTAACAAAGTCCATGAAAAAGCCATTGGATACAATGATATGGCGAGTAAATCTCCGATGCAGCCTGACCAGATTTTCTATATCCAATCCATGACTAAGCCAATCATTTCCGCTGCATTTATGATGCTGTATGAGCAAGGTCATTTTTTTCTAAATGATCCAGTTGAAAAGTATTTGCCTTGGTTCAAGGATTTGAAAGTTGCTGTTGATCCCTCCAAGGGGATAGCTGGGGGCACTATTCCTGCCGAATCCAAAATCACTATGGCAATGCTTTTAAATCATACCTCCGGATTTTCACATGGGATTGCTGCAGGCAAACTGGAGGAGGAAATCAGAAATGCAATCTATTACAGTCCGCATCAAAATATTGAAAGCAGGATAAAAACATTGGTTACGCTACCTTTAATCGGTCAGCCTGGCAAGCAATGGTACTATTCTGCTGCTCCAGACGTTCTTTCGTTATTGATAGAGAAGTTTTCAGGAATGAATACAGCCGATTTTTTGAAAAATCGACTTTTCGATCCTTTGGGAATGAAAGATACCGGATACAATCTGAGTGAGGAACAAGCGGGCAGGATGGTAAAATTACACACCTATGACGAGGATGGAAAACTAATCAAGGCTCCACGACAAACTCCAACCTCAGGCAATACCATTTTTGCAGGTGCAAATGCATTATTCTCTACGGCCCAGGATTATTCCATTTTTGCTCAAATGATGCTGAACGGAGGAGAATATGCCGGCAAGCAATACCTCAGCCCAAAGACAGTCGAAATCATGACTATGGACCAAACAGACGGGATCTACCGGGCCCCAGGTCAGGGATTTGGTTTGGGCTTTGCAGTGTTGACCGATCTTGCTGATGCAAAATCCTTAGGTTCTGTCGGTCAGTACTACTGGAGCGGTGCCTATTGCACGTACTTTTTCGTAGATCCAAAGGAACAGCTTATTTCCATCCTCATGACCCAAACTGCCCCCTTCAGCAGTTTCTATGAACAAAAAATGAAACAATTGGTTTATCAGGCTATTGAATAGAAAAAGAAAAAGCTTCGGGATTAATTTCCCGATGCTTTCCTTTTCAAAACCGGATTTCAACCCAGTGATTTTTTTAAGGTATCCATTTGTTCGATCCAAAATTCGGCTTTCGCTTTTCCAAAAAGGCATTCCTTCCTTCCTTGGCCTCCTCAGTACCATAGGCTAGTCGTGTCGCCTCTCCGGCAAAAACCTGCTGTCCGACCATCCCATCGTCGGTGAGATTCATGGCAAATTTCAACATTTTGATAGAGGTAGGAGACTTTGCCAATATCTCCTGAGCCCATTGGTAAGCAGTGTCCTCTAGTTCTTCGTGTGGAATTACTGCATTTACCATTCCCATCTCGAATGCTTCTTGAGCCGAATAATTTCTTCCTAGAAAAAATATTTCCCGCGCCTTCTTTTGGCCCACCATCTTTGCCAAATAGGCCGAACCATAGCCGCCATCAAAACTGGTCACATCGGCATCGGTTTGCTTGAATATCGCATGTTCCTTACTTGCCAAAGTCAAGTCACAGACCACATGCAAACTGTGCCCTCCTCCCACTGCCCAGCCCGGAACTACAGCGATCACCACTTTAGGCATAAAACGAATTAGTCGCTGCACCTCCAAAATATTCAATCGATGATAGCCATCTTCACCCACGTAACCTTGCTCTCCTCTCGCCTTTTGATCTCCTCCGGAACAAAAAGCCCATCCCCCATCTTTCGGTGAAGGTCCCTCCCCGGAAAGAAGCACTACTCCAATCGAAGTATCTTCTTGGGCATCGTAGAAAGCATCATAGAGTTCGGAGGTGGTTTTGGGACGAAAAGCATTTCGAACCGCAGGTCGATTAAAAGCGATTCGGGCTACTCCATTGCATTTTTTGTAGGTGATATCTTCGTATTCTTTGGCAGTGATCCAGTCCATGATTCCTAATTTATATCCTAATTGAATTTTTTTGGCAAGATAACAGCCTTGGGTGAAATTTGTTGATCAGCTAGTACCTTTGAAAAAGGATTTAGAATTTAGCTCTTGTGTTTCAACTCAATTACCATAACCAGTCTTATTCCAGTCTTTCTGACTTTAAAGCTCAAAAAGTAAAAGCCCTGGAATTTCTCCGTGTTGCTTTGGATTTTTGCAAGGAATGGCTTGAGGGGAAAGAAACTTTTGAACAAAAAACATCCGGGTCTACCGGAATTCCTAAGCATATCTCAATTTCCCGAGCGCAGATGACCTCTAGTGCGCGTGCTACCCAAGGTTTTTTTCAGACAGATGATCAAACCAAACTGGCCTGCTGTCTCTCCCCAGAATACATCGCCGGAAAAATGATGCTGGTTCGAGCCATGGTCTGGAACTGTAAGATCGAATTGCTAGAGCCGAGTTCAAATCCCTTATCTGAAATCACAGAAATACCCGATTTTGTGGCAATGGTTCCACTTCAGATGGAGCAATCCCTGGAAGATTCGAAGTCCCTGGAAAAATTAAAACAAATCAAACACATCATCATAGGTGGTGCACCAATCTCAGAAAGTCTGAAATCTCAAATCATCGATCAGGGTATCTTGGCCTACCAGACCTATGGGATGACCGAGACCGTTTCGCATATTGCTCTTGCAAAGATTACTTCAGGTGAGCTCCGATATCATACATTGCCTGGTGTACAAATCGGTCTAGATGATCGGGATACGCTTTGGATAAAATCCCCCATAGCAGGACCCAAACCGATTCAAAGCAATGATCTGGTTGAATTATATTCAGACAACTCATTCCGTTGGCTGGGAAGACTGGACTTTGTGATCAATACGGGTGGTGTGAAAATTCATCCGGAACTATTAGAGCTAAAGGCTGCTTCACTTCTTCAGACAGTATTTCCTGAAACTCCTTACTTTTTTGCTGGGATTGAAGATCAAAAATTAGGTAATAAAGTAATTCTACTTCTGGAATCTGACTTTCCCGGAGAAAAAGCGGCAGACGATTTGAAGGAATTACTCAAAAAAAAATTAAACAGATTCGAAAATCCCAAGGAAATCTTTTTTATGAAGGATTTCATCAGAACCCCCAACGGGAAATTGGATCGGCTTAGAACAATAGAAAAATTATGAAATTATTTTCCCTAATCCTTTTCTTAGCACTTAGCTGCCTGAACTCAGAAAAGACCATGCTCAATCTAAATGTGGCTAATATCAAGGAAAATAAAGGTGTTGTGCGGATTTTGATTTTTTCGGAATCGGAAGGTTTTCCGGAAGATGTCAGTCAGGCAGTCAAATCTCTTTCTATTCCTGTTTCCAATTTTTCAGCCTCAACCCAACTAACCGACCTCCCACCCGGTAAGTATGCGATTTCCATTTTTCACGATGTGGATAATGACGGTAAACTGAAGAAAAACACCTTTGGCATTCCCTCTGAGCCCTATGGATTCTCAAACAATCCAACTTTGTTGTTCGGTGCTCCTAGCTTTTCCAAGTGTGCTTTCACCCTAGGTTCTGAATCGAAAAAGATTGAGATCTCATTGAAGTAGCGCTTCCTTATCTCGGATCTACCAATCAGCAAATTTAATTTGTCTCAAAAAACTTACTTTTGCGGAAAGAAAAAAGCATGACTAAAAACAACCTCCCAACCTCCGGCCTGGTTTTGGAATACGACTCTGGAATTATCCCTCCTCCTTATAGTCATGTATTCCGGATTAGTCTGGATTTGGAATCAGATACGCTGCCAATCGAACTGGATCTGCATTACACCGATCGGGAAGAACTGAGCGAAGAAGAAATTTTTGAGGAAGGTTTTACACTGGAGGATGATTATTCTTTCAAAGGTAAGATCGACCCAGTTTGGCGGGATGTTGTTTCCAAATTTTATGATTCCGCCAAATGGTCCGGAAAATCCCTCCAAGAGGGCGGAATCACCGTCACCTCCATAGAATCAGGGAAATATGGCAAAACCAAAGTACCCTTAGATCAGGAAGCATGGCTGATCCTTGCTCAAAACCTGATTCAGGCAATCTACGAGACGAATAAAAAAGAACTGCCCCTGACCATAAAGTACCGCTCAGTCAAGAATGATTCTATAAAAAATTGCTCATTGACAGTCCAGTTCAGTAATCGGGAGATCATCTTCAAAACTGATGATGAGACCAAAAACCTCAATTGGGACTTTGCCATTCAGCTGGTAAAAACTGTTTATGTCCCGGATTACCATTATGATTTGGCTAAAGAAGAGCCGGGAACCAAACCTGGAAAATACATCAGCGTAGGAGATGGACTTTGGTACGAGCTAGGTAAATCAGTTAAAAATATTGATTCTTCCTACGATGCAGTAGGTAAGATCAGTTCTAGTTTCGAAATTCTTCTAGCAGAATAGCCTTCCATTATTTAGATTTCAACCTGATTTTTTTAACTTTAACTAGTTACTAATCAGGTTTTTTTATGGATAAGAACAAAATTTTTATCAGCTACCGCCAAAGCGATACGCAAAGCGAAGCTAGCCGACTAAAAGAAAATCTGGAAGAGGTATTTGGTGTAGAAAATGTCTTTTTTGATATCGAAACCTTAGAACCAGGCCTAAACTTTGCCGAAGCGATCGAAAAGACGATTCGCCAAAGTGCAGTAGTCCTGGTGCTGATTGGAGAGAATTGGACTGAAGTAAAAGACGAAGCAGGGAATCTTAGACTGTTCAAAGAGGATGATTGGGTGCGAAGAGAAGTAGCCATGGCACTTCAGATGGAAAATACCCGAGTGATCCCCGTATTGGTCAAAGATGCCAAAAAACTGGAGGCAGACCAGTTACCAGACAATATCAAATCACTTGCGGATTACCAGTGGGCGGAGTTGACTATTCCCAGATGGCGAAGTGATGTAGAGCGGTTAGTGGCCTCGCTGAAAAAAATCATACCCACAGTCAAGAAAAAACCAGATTTTAGGAATATTACTCCCCCTACTCCCACTTCCAAACCAAAAAGCTGGTGGGCGAAAAATTACCTTTGGGTCTTAGGGATATTAATTGTCATCATTATCATTGCCTCTTTGCCTGAAGAGGATTATACTGACGATCCTCCTGTAGGACCTGGAATGGAATTTTCTGAAGAAAATGAACCTGGGCAAATTGACCCCCAAGTAACTGATAGCCAAATCAATCCCATTTCAGTCCACGGGAATTGGATTTTGTATTTAGAGGGCGAGCCTGGTAGTACGCTGGTTATTTCTCAACTTCCACAGGAAATTGAGTTTTTGGAATACAATGCATTTAACGTAAATATTGGTTCGGGCATTGGTTATCTGGAGGATAATCAAATGTATTTTGATTATTACAATTCTGTAGTCAATGTTAACGGTGAGATTTTTTTAACATCCGTAAATAATGGTCAAACTTGGGAGGGCACCATAACCTTTCCTTCACTTGGGGCTTCAAACAATATTGCACTGAAAAGAAATTAACCCTTAATCCTCCTTAGATCGGCTCGGATATCCTGAATCATTTCGCCCAGATCTTCCAGACTCAGTGATTTTTTCTTATCCCCCGGATTTGGAAAATCAGTACTGATAAATGCTTTGGCCTCCCAAACTTCCAGTACATCTTCACCTTTTATTTCATAGGGCTTATAGTGCTCATTGTCTGATACCAAAAACAATTTGCCATTATCCGCCAGGTAATTGAAAACCCGCTTATAAACTACCCCTTCGGTTTGGGTGACCAGGATATAGGTCTTCCCACTCTTAATCTGATTTAACTGATCCACATAGGCTCCGACCACGATCGTTCCCGGCACCAAAGGAAGCATGGAATCTCCCGCCAGTTCAAAAGCCCGATAGGTGCTTTGCCTGGATAGATTCGGCAAGTGAAACTGTGGCAGCCTCTCCATATATTCTGGGTCAGCATAGCCGTTGAGGTATCCCGCTGCTGCTTTTTGACCTACCATGGTGATGTTTTCCTGGTCATTTGGATTGGTGGCTATCGTCAGGATATTAATCCCTCGTTTTTGGATTGCTCTTCTGCCCTTTTTCTCGATATCATGCTCCATGAGTTCTTCAAGTCCTACTTCCAAAAGAGAACAAAGCTTCTGCAAAGTTGACAGTTTTGGTTCGGAGCGTCCATCCTCATAAGCTGAGATCATGGTACGTTGTACATCCAACTGATCTGCGAGCTCATTTTGGGTGATTGATTTTTGCTTTCGCAAAAAACGGAGATTAGAAGCAAGGTAGTTCATGCTGAGAATAGATAAAAGTTGTGATCCTCTGGAGCCGGAGGAATAGGAAAGAAAGGATTAATATTCATCTCGCTTGCTCTGCGACGCTCCATACGCTGCTTGATCTCATTAATGATCTCTCCCACAGGTTTGGGCTCACTGACCAATAGGTACCCATATTGGGGCTTCTTCTCATCTTCAATAAAAAATTTCACCTGACAATTACCAGATGCTAAAGTCTTTGTGGTTATGCTGATTTTTTCCTGATTTTCCATGATGCTTTCTTTTTCTTCAGCTAATATATAAATGTTGTTTTAATAAACATTCACATGAATGAAAAACAAACACTATGACTGACGGAAAATGTCAGAAAATTGAAAAGTTTACAGAAAATACTACTATTCAGAAAGTTTGCTTCATCCAGGACAGATAATAGCTCCATCATTCCTTCTATAAGACAGCGGTCATAATGCTTATCATCTATTCAGTTCAGGATTTTACCGTTCAGCCTATTCTTGGGTTCATCGTAGTAAGATTACCCGTTCCTTTGTAAAGTTTTTGAAGGAAATGCTAGCCTTTAAGATCTCAAACCAACTATTTCAGAACTGTAGAAATACAAATCCATGAAAAATATCCTCCTTCTTTTCATTTTTTTCAGCATTAACTCCACCCTATGGGCTCAATCTTATAATCTCAGAGGCAAAGTCGTCGATGCGCGATCCAGAGAAAGTATTCCAAACGCAACCATTCTATTGTTGTCTTTTCCCGATTCAATACAGGTGGACGGAATGATCTCTGATTTGGAGGGGAATTTCATATTGGAAAGTATTAAGGAAGGAGAATATCTGCTCAAAATCCAATACCTCGGATATGAAAATCTATTTCGAACCGTCCAGGTTACAAGTAATCTTGAGCTGGGAAATCTCATGCTTAAAGAGGAAGCTACCGAGCTCAGTGAGGTGACCATCTCCGCCAGAAGGTCTACCGGAACTCAAAAGAGCGACACCACGATGTACAATGCGGATGCTTTCAAGACCATGAAGGATGCCAGCGCCCAAGTGCTGATAGAGAAACTCCCAGGAGTCCTGATGATAGATGGTGCACTCCAGGCACAAGGAGAAAATATTACCCAGATTCTGGTTGATGGAAAGCCATTTTTTGGCGGTGATGTAAAAACTGCTCTTCAGAATTTACCGGCAGAAGTCATCCTGAGTATTGAGATCTTTGATCAGAAGAGTGACAAGGCACTTTTGAGCGGCTTCGATGATGGTGAGCGTCAAAAAACAATTAATATCATCACGAAACCTAACCGGCGAAAAGGACAATTCGGGCGGATTTCTGCAGGCTTTGGATCAGATGAGAGATACCTTGCAGGTGCTAGTATCAATGCTTTCAACGAAGAGCAACGCATTACTTTTACCGGCTTGAGTAATAATATCAATCTCCTTGATTTCTCTAGCGATCCAAATGTCCAAGATAATTCAAGTCCTCAGAACGGTATCATTGACACCAATATTCTTGGACTCAATTTCTCAGATGAATGGGGAGAAAAAGTTAAAATTTCCGGAAGCTATCTTTTCAGAAATAGAAAAAATATAGGGATCGAATCACTTTTCAGGGAATTTGTGACAAGCTCACAAGCAGACCAAGTCTATACTGAAAACAGTCGTGAGACCAGAACCAATCAGGATCACCGATTTGACATGCGACTGGAATACCAGATCGACGAGAAAAATCGGATTATTTTCAGACCGAGATTTTCGGCAGCTTTTGACAAAGAAAATTCTGCTTTTATAGGTGAAAGTGTCAATAGCCTCGGCCCCCTAAATCGAACTGATAATGTCCGAACTGCCAATAATAAGGATTATGACATTTTCAATAGACTCTACTACAGCCATAAATTTGACAAAGTAGGGCGAAGTCTTACACTTAGATTAAATCTATCCAATAGCTGGAATAAGGATGATGCAAGACGAACTGCAGAAAACACTTTCTTCCAACCACAGGAGCGATTAGAACTCATCAACCAACAAATCACAAGGGATCGCTTAGGAAACTCCTGGGAAACTGGCGTCTCCTATACTGAGCCGATCGGGAAAAACGGACAGATCGAATTGGAGTATGAAATCGGTAACCGGATCAATGATTCAGACCAATTGACTTTCAATGTGCTCAATGAGGATATCGGGGGTTTTGAACTGGCGCTGGATACTGCCTTGAGCAATTCATTTGGAAGTAAATATCTTACTCAGGAAGTGGAACTAGGCTATCAATATAAACTGGAAAAAATGCAGTTTCAGGTAGAGGGAAAATTTCAGCATGCCCAGTTGGATAACAGTCAGCTATTCCCTGCACCCTTCGAATTGGAAAGAACTTTCAAAAGCTTCATGCCAACGGTCCGATTTGACTATCAATTTTCAGAATTCACCAACATAGAACTCGACTACGATACTGATGTGGATGCCCCTTCTGTCCAGCAATTGCAAACTGCGGTGGACAATTCAAATCCACTCCAGCTTCGCACCGGTAATCCTTCACTCGATCAGTCTTATTCCAATCGGTTCCGATTAAGATTCCGAAGTCGAAATCCCGACACCGATCGCTCTTGGTTTGTCTTTGCACAGTCCCGTCTCGTGGCAAATACGATTGCAAACAGTTCATTTATAGCTGAGCAGCCTACCGAATTGCCTGGAGGGATAATCCTGGAAAAAGGGTCCCAACTTTTTCAACCCGTGAATTTGGATGGATTTCAGGACTTCAGATCTTGGGTCAGCTACGGCATTCCACTGGGTATTATCAAGTCCAACCTAAATGTCTTTGGGGGTTTAAGCTACAACAAGCGACCCGGACAGATCAATGGTGAGTTGAGTTTTAACAATTCTAATCGGATCAGCACAGGAATCTCGATCAGCAGCAATATCAGCGATCAGATCGATTTCAATGTTTCGTCAAGATTCTCATGGAATAATGTGGAAAATACCCTGAATCCAAATTTGAATAACAATTTCTTCAACCAACGAACCCGACTAAATCTAAGCTGGATTATCTGGGAGGGACTCGTTTACCGACTGGATTTGAATCATCAAATCAATCAAGGCCTATCGGCAGGATTTGATACAAATTTCCTATTGATGAATATGAGCATCGGTAAGAAAATCTTCAAAAATCAACGGGGTGAAATATCCCTCAATGTCTATGATTTGCTTGGACAAAATGCCAACGTCCGCAGAAATATCACCGACGTCTTCATCGAGGATACTGAAACCAATGTCCTTAGTAGATAC
>CAZFSC010000002.1:0-4868 GCA_964521585.1 uncultured Limnohabitans sp. | reverse complement strand
CCAGCAGATCTTCGCATATTTCTACACATTCACGATTAGCCTGTGCACAGTCCATACAATGTTGATTCTGATGCATTTCACATTCTTCTGCGCAGTTTTTACATTCCGAAATACAGTTTATCAAGAGTTCATCAAGATTGGGAACCTCTTTTTTTATTCCAATTACACATTCTTTACAAGCTGCAATGCAACTTTCACAAGATGCAACACAGCTTTCCAGCCCCTGTTTCTTTTTGGATTCATTTACACATTGGGTACAGGCTTCCAGGCAATCAATACAGGAATCGATGCAGGCTTTTTCTAATTGGTCGACAGTTAAATTCATTGTTACTAGTTTTTGTTCTTTCTAAACCAAGAATAAAGCCACAGCGGTTGGATTCGTATTAGAAGTTTAATTTCATCGCAAGAAATTGTTTTTGAATTTTTATTATTTGAAATAAAGAAATAGTCATTAGCATGAAAAATTCTCAGAATGGGAAAAATTTTGTGCCTGAAAACTTAGTATATAATTCAATCATGAAACAAAAAAGAGCGACATATGCCGCTTTTTTGATCAAGACCTAATATCTATTATTTGGAAAACTTTCCTTTAAGCATTTCCAGTTTAGCGGAAAGATCGCCTGTTGTTTCAGCTTTTTGTCGAATGGAATTCTGATTTTTGGCTGGTTTTGCTCCCCGCTCTGCAAAAGGATCCGATTTCATACTCAGTCCGATCCGCTTCCTTGGGATATCGACTTCCATCACCGTCACTTGTACCTTTTGATTGACAGAAACGATCTCATTTGGATCTTTGACGAATCGATCGGCCAAATGGCTCAGGTGAACCAATCCATCTTGGTGTACCCCCACATCCACGAATGCTCCAAATGCTGTAATATTAGTAACTACACCTGGCAGTTTCATTCCTGTTTTCAGATCCGAGATACTATTAACGCCTTCTTCAAAAGCAAAAACCTCAAAATTAGCTCTGGGATCTCTTCCTGGTTTGGAAAGTTCGGCGAGGATATCCTGAAGTGTTGGAAGACCTACGCTTGCTGAGACATATTTTTTCAGGTCGATTCGACTCCTCAGGCTTTCCGAATTCATCAGATCTTCAACCGTAGAATTGAGATCTTTGGCCATGCGATCCACTAAATCGTAGCGCTCAGGATGAACAGCTGAGCGATCCAGCAGGTGCTTTGAATGTCGAATCCTTAGAAAGCCAGCTGCTTGTTCAAATGCCTTCTCACCCAATCTAGGTACCTTTTTGAGCTGAATCCGACTTTCAAAAGGCCCATTTTCATTTCTGAAATCTATGATGTTCTGGGCCAAAACCGGCCCTAGCCCGGAGACGTATGTCAATAATTGTTTTGAGGCGGTATTCAGATCAACACCTACCCCGTTCACAGCTGAGACCACTGTGTCATCCAGGGCATTTTTTAATGCGGTTTGATCCACATCATGCTGGTATTGTCCAACACCGATTGATTTGGGGTCAATTTTGACCAGTTCTGCCAGAGGGTCCATCAATCTCCTGCCGATCGATACTGCTCCCCTTACCGTCAAATCCAAATCCGGGAATTCTTCTCTTGCCACTTCCGAAGCCGAGTAGATCGATGCTCCGGATTCATTGACCATAGTCACGATGATTGACTTGGGTAAGCCTAGGTTTTTTACAAAGGCTTCGGTTTCCCTACCTGCGGTACCATTACCGATCGCGATTGCCTGAATATTGAATTTGCTGACGAGTCCCTTTACAATCATTCCTGCTTCGGCAGTTTTTCGCTGTGGCTCATTGGGATAGATTGCTTCATAATGTAAAAACTGACCCTGGGGTCCTAAGCAAACCAATTTACAGCCTGTTCTAAAACCTGGATCGATCGCCATGACCGATTTTTCACCCAAGGGTGCTCCAAGCAATAATTGCTTGAGGTTTTCAGTAAAAACTTTGATCGCCTCTTCGTCTGCCTTCTTCTTGGTTAGAAGTCTGACTTCTGTTTCCATGCTTGGTTTCAGCAATCTTTTATAAGAATCTCTGATGGCTAATTTCACCTGTTCCACCGAAGAATTTGCCGCGTCCTGAAGGATTTTTGATTCGATCAAGTGAATCGCTGAACTCTCCTCAGGTACTGCATCCAGCATCAGAAAAAGCTCCTTTTCACCTCTTCTCATAGCCAAGACCCGATGTGAAGGTGCGGTTTTGATCGGTTCTGACCATTCAAAATAATCCTTGTATTTCATCGCTTCGTTCTCCTTACCAGGAATCACACGCGAGGTGAAATTGCCTTCGTTCAGAAAAAGTGCACGCATTTTCTCCCGAAGTTCTGCATTTTCATTGATCCATTCTGCCATAATATCCCGGGCACCCTGTAAGGCTTCCTCCTGTGTATTGACTTCTTTTTCTGAATCCAGGTATTGGCCGACCTCCTTTTGGAGATCAATGGACTGTTGGGAAAATATAAGTTCAGCCAGAGGCTCCAATCCCTTTTCTTTGGCGATCATTCCTTTGGTCCTACGCTTGGGCTTGTAAGGAAGATAGATATCCTCGAGTTTGGACATCGTCTCGGCTTGCTTCACCTTTTCTTCCAGTTCCGGACTCAGCTTTCCTTGTTCTTGTATCGATTTAAGTATGGCATCCTTACGCTTATCAAGATCGCGCAATTGCTCCACCCGGTCTCGAATCCCTGCCACCTGCACTTCGTCAAGTTCTCCGGTGGCTTCCTTCCGATAGCGGGAAATAAATGGAACGGTACCTCCAGCATCTAATAATTCAAGTGTAGCTTTGACCTGATTTGGTCGGATCTGCAATTCTTGGGCAATTTGAAAATCGTAATTCATGGTAATTTCACTTCATTTAATGTCGCAAGTTAAGGCTCCTTTTGGATGGAAAAATGAGAAATGTAACCTGAGTCACTAAGGCTTTGAAACTGTGGAGGTAAATTTGAGCTTGGCAAATAAGAGATTTTTCGAGCAGCGTTTGAAGCATTTTCAAGCCGGTTTTGATTAATTCCTCGTTAAGCAACCTGAACCTAAAATATGAACTGGAAAAAAGAACTCAAATCATGGGGATTGATCCTCAGTATCTTCGCCTTTCTTTATTTTACCGGACTTTTGCCAGTGATTCAAGGCGGGATTCAATCGGTCTTACTTTCCACAGGATTGATCACGCCCAAGCTTGAGTTGGTAGATTTAAAAAATCAGGATTTTAACTACCAAGGCAAATTCCTCGATTTTGAGGGAAAAGAAATTAACCTTGAGACCTATCGTGGAAAAACCCTTTTTATCAATCTCTGGGCTTCCTGGTGCGGACCTTGTCGTGCAGAAATGCCCCATATCTCCGAGCTCCATAAATCACTTCAAAAGGAAAAAGACATTGCATTCTTACTCATAGCCCTGGATAATGACATCGCCAAAAGCAGGAAGTTTCTAGAAGGAAAAAGCTGGAAATTCCCGACCGCCCATGCGAGTTTTGGGTTAAACTCTTCTTTGCAGAGTCAGTCAATCCCTACTTCAATCGTAGTCAATCCGGAAGGGAAAATTGTCTTCTACCAGGAAGGAATGAGTAATTTCAACAGCACTGAATTCCGGGAGTTTCTACTCAGCCAATAACCAATACCTAAGCGGGCAAATTTTATTGAATTCCTCAAAAATTACCTGAATCAGTGGATGAACTTTCAGCCATAAAAAAAGCCAAGAATTAGAATCTTGGCTTTTGGTAGTTAGTGGTCAAATATTGGGATTACAGATTATCTACGTTTTCATTGTGATCACTGCCCAGACTGTAATGATTGTTTTCTTCATCTTCTGAGCCGATTCGTTCTTGGTCATCGTCAAATTTCTCACCAGGAATATCCAGATCTTTGGCAGTAAAATCGACTGGATGTTTCCGATCATCGAGCATTTCGTCGATTCCTTCATCAATCCTTAGATTTTTTTTCTTGGAGCCCAGAGCTTCAAAATCTTCTTTGGTCAAATCACCAGAGTTGGCTTCATTCTGCTTGGATTTAACTTGATCTGCGTTGGCTGTTTCTGATTCTTGCCGATTCATTTCCTGTTGGTTCAGGTTATCTCTGTTCAATTCCTCCTGTTTTACTTTTGCTTTCGTTGTTTCTTCTTTATTCTTATTAATATTTTTCATAGCTAGTTTATTTAATGATATAGACTATAAACTATACAAGAGCCATTCCTAAGTGTTCCTTATCCCATTAAACATGCTTAACTACTATCTAACAGCGCTTTATATTCAGGCATCCTTTGAATGAAAACTACTCCAAAAGCTATTTAGGGGAATAATCTCTCAGGATGGGAATATTTTTTCATGAAAGAAACGTCACGTCCAATCACTATAAATAATGACTATATATTATATAGAATAATATAATGAATAAGATGATTTAATAAAATAATATTTTATATATAATGAATATTCAAAATAATATTATAAAATATCTCTTTCAGAATATCAGGCATGGTTTTTCAAATATATACTGAAAACCAAATTCTAATCACATGAAGAATCCGTATAT
This sequence comes from uncultured Limnohabitans sp., assembly GCA_964521585.1. Taxonomy (GTDB): domain Bacteria; phylum Bacteroidota; class Bacteroidia; order Cytophagales; family Cyclobacteriaceae; genus Algoriphagus. The sequence goes on along the minus strand of CAZFSC010000002.1, from coordinate 363 downwards.
CATAGCCGCATTTTTTTACTGTTTTCTTTTTGTCTCATGTTCCTGTGAAACTTCCCAAGAGCGCCTGGAAGAGTCTCCCGGGATGTCGGAAGAAATTGGGGTAACACTTGATAACCCTTTTAAACTGACCATGGATGACTTGAAAGAGGAAAAATTGGAAGTAGAAAAACAACTCACAGAAATCAAAAATGCTCATGTGGAGCGAAAGGGGCATGATTATCAGAAATTTGAGCCGGAAATCAAAAAACTGGAAAGCAAGATGGATTCTCTGAATCAAATCATGGATAATTTTTCGATGGCCGGTGAGGATCAAAAGGAAAAAATCTATGATCGCTTCAAACTCATGAAGGAAGACATTCAATC
>CAZFSC010000001.1:91143-115907 GCA_964521585.1 uncultured Limnohabitans sp. | reverse complement strand
TACAATATCAAATGTTTTAGACGCCCAATCATCCGACTCAAATACGATATGTGCTAGCCTTTTTTTCGTGATTCTCATATTTGAATTTAAAAAAATCTTGGGGTATGCACTAATCGAGATAGTAAACACGCTTCACCCGTGTACTGATATTGGTAAGCAATTCGTAGGGGATAGTTCCGATCCGATCCGCCAGTTCCTTAAGCGAAATCATTTCTCCATAGAGAATCGCTTCGTCTCCTGCTTTGCAGTCAATATCGCTCACATCTACCATCACCATATCCATACAGACATTTCCGATGACAGGTGCCTTTTTTCCCTGAATGATCACATAGCCTTTGCCATTGCTAAATCTGCGGTCGTATCCGTCTGCATACCCAATCGAAAGTGTGGCGATCTTTCCACCAAGCGGCATCAGGCCCTTTCGGGAATAGCCAACAGTCTCCCCTGCTGCAATTTCTTTCACTTGGGAAATGGTGGTTTTCAAAGTGGAAATAGGTCTAAGTTCCCGGTCATATCTTCCAGTAACTTCCACTCCATACAGTCCAATTCCCAGACGGACCATATCGAATTGGAAATCCGGAAAAGCAATGATTCCTGCAGAGTTTAGGGCATGTAAAATCGGGTGGTAAGAAAGACTGTCAGAGATTTCCTGACTCATTTTCTTAAATTTCCGAAGTTGGTGGATAGAAAAATCCTGATGAATCTCCTCATCCGCTCCCACCAGGTGAGTGTAAAGTGAGGCAATTTCCAGTTCTGGATACTGAGAAATTAAATCATTCAACTCGGAAATATGATTCTCCTCGATTCCCAACCGATGCATTCCCGTATCCAGATCCAGATGGATTTTTAGCTTATGTTCCTGATGACGACACCATTCTCCCAGACTTTTGAAAAACTCAGGACTGAATACCACCGGCTCAAGATTGAATTCCCGGCATAGTGAAAATGATTCCTCCACTGGATTCAAAACCATGATAGGCAAGCGAATTCCTTCTTTTCTCAGAGCTACCCCCTCATCCGAAAATGCCACCGCCAAATAATCTGCTCCCATGGTTTGCAGGTGGTTGGCGATTTCTGCTGCGCCACCACCGTAGGCAAATGCCTTTACCATGACCATGACCTTGGTTTTTGGGTTTAACTTTCTCTTGTAAAAATTGAAATTGTGTGTCAATGCATTCAGATTGATCTCCAAGGTGGTGCCATGGATCCGCTGCTGGAGTCGGTTGACCACCTGTTCAAATCTGTATAATCTGGCCCCGGTAATCAGGATCAAATCATTGGAAAACCGCTCCGGATCGATCCAGTCCAGAATCTCACTCGTCGAGGAAAATCCAAGGAATTTATCCCCAAAGTACTTTTCCAACAGCTGGATATCTTTGCCTACGCCCAGAATCAGATCAAACTGAAAAGAAGATATCAACTCGGCCACTTCTTGATAAACCTTTGGGGCATCGCCTTGCTGAAGTAGGTCGGAGAGGATCAAAATCCTTCGCTTTTTTTCCCGCTGTAGCCTAAGAAAATCCAGCGCAACCTTCAGGCCTGCAATATCATTGTTATAGGTATCGTCAATAAGGAGCGAATCGTTTACCCCCGGCTTCAGGGTCAAACGCATGTCGACTGATCTCAATTGACTGATGCTTTCCTGAATGGAATTGGCATCCTGACCCAGTGTGAGCGCACCGATGATCGAATGAGTAATATTCTCCAGAGAAGCTGCATCAGCAAATGGCAAGTGAAAAGTAAAAGTGCTCAGATCATTCTTCAACAATATCATCCTGGCTTTACCATCCTCAATTTTAAGAGAGCGAGTGTATTCTCCCCCAGGTTGATCGGACCATCCTATTCTTTTATCAATAGGAAACTGTTCCTCAATTTCCTTTCGCACCAAGTCCTGATCTTTGCAATAGATCAGCAGATCAGCTTCCTGAAAAAGCGAGAGCTTTTCCTTTAGCTTTTCTTCAACACTAGAGAATCCTTCTTGATGGGCTGATCCTAGATTGGTAAAAATTCCTAAGTTAGGACGGATCATTTCTTGAAGAGAAGCCATTTCTCCTGACTTAGAGATACCCGCTTCCAGAAGAGCCACCTGATGGTAACTTTCGATTCCAAAAATTGAAAGCGGTACTCCTACCTGTGAATTGTAACTTTTCGGACTTTTAGCCACCGCATATTTCTGACTCAGAATCTGTCCCAGCCATTCTTTGACAATGGTCTTGCCATTACTTCCTGTGATACTGATGACCGGTTTGCCAAACTGTTCTCTTATATATTTGGCGATTTGCTGCAGTGCTTTTCTGGTGTCTTTGACTGCGATAAAGGCTGCTTCAGGAAACCGGCTTAAAAGCGACTCGCTCATCGTCTCGTGAATCAAAAAACAATGGACGCCTGATCCGATCAAGCCGGGAATGAAATCTTCCCCTTTTGCTTTAGCTCCCCGCAATGCAACAAAAAGGGTATGCTGAGGATTTAAAATCTGCCGGGAATCGATACTGATATTGGAAATCCGCAGATCCGGCTGACCTGCAAGGAGTGTTCCTTTACTGATGGAAACAAGTTGATGAAGACTTAATGACTGAAGCATCTCATTTATCTTTATCGGTTTTCTTTTTGAAAAATACCTGCTTGATCCATCTTGGAAGGAAAAACGCTCCCAAAATCAAATACGGATAATAAGAAAGCAATCTCCAGAAAATACTCGCTACGAAGGTGTATCCGCCAAGAAATTCGGTGAAAAACTGTCCGAAGAAAAACTCCGCGGTACCGCTGCTCCCCGGAGTAGGCGAGATCATCATGACGATCCACATGATCACCTGTCTGGCAAATATGATCACGTGATCATCAAGCATAAGAGGCACGTATGCAGAGACCAATGCATTCAGCATAAAATACCTGGAACTCCAGATCAGGATCGTAGCCAGCACCAATGGAAGCCACCAGCGCCAATTTTTCCCGGAAAGTTCTTTGGAGGCTTCAATGATCTGATTTCCATAGCCGTGTGCATCCTGCTTCCATTTCCGGAGGTATTTGAAAGAGAAAATCTTGATCAATATCCATTTGAAAACCCTGGGTCTATAGAAAAGTGCGGCGGCCATAATTAAACTATAGCTCGCATATAAGCTGTAACTAATCCAGAATAGGGCCTCCAGGCTATTTTGGAGCTGGGATTCCAGGATTCTACTCTCCGGAAAAATATTGCCTTTTGCAAAGAAAAGAATAATAGGTGCACCGATTACAAAAAACAGATTGTCCAAAATGGCGGTGACCATCACATACGCGATCGCTCTGCCCAATTTGATCCCTTCCTTGTTGAGTATGAAAATAGCCACCGCTGTGCCTCCCACTACCGAAGGCGTAACTGCTGAAGCAAATTCCCATAAGATAATCACATATATCGCCCTGAGCCAGGACAATTCCCTTCCTGTGATCTCACGGATCCGGTACACATAGCCTACATCCCGGATTAAAATCACGAAGATTGCCAGTATTACCCAGCCGATAGAGGCATCAAAGACGCCTTTCAGACTGTTGGCATTGATCGAGGGATCCATGTAAAACATCGCAAACACGATGGCCAAACCAATGATGACAGGTACCCAGACCTTATTGGGATTAAGCGTCTGAAATATCTTTTTATTATCCAACTTCATAGTTTAATGAATCACCAAGGGCTCAGTTTTTTCTACCCAAAAATTATTAAACCCTTCTCCAATCACAATAGTGACCATTTCAAGTTGTAGCAATTCAAGAATAGCCAAAAAGGTATAGATCACAAAAATCTTATCTGCTTTATAATTTATGAAATCGGTAAAAGGTACTTGCTTCTTGAAACTGATTTTCTCCAAGACAAAGTCCTTTTGTTGAGTGATTGTATAGGGATATTGGATGACCGTATGGGTTGTCTGGTCCTCTCTGGCAGCCATTTTTGACATTGTCTTCTGAAATACCTTGAGAAGCTTGTAGAGGTCTACATGCTGCATCTCTGCATCCACATCTTCCACTTTACTCATGGCTAGGAGTTCGGCTACGATATTTCCCCTTTTTTGCTTGGAAAGCTGCAACTCCTCCATGGAAGCAAGGTCTCCGACTACAGATTTATATTTTTTGTATTCGAGTAGATTCCGGATTAATTCTTCTCTTGGATCAACCTCTTCTCCTTCTTCATTCAGTTCAGGTCTTGGCAGAAGCATTCTCGACTTTATCTTCATCAGCGTAGCTGCGAAGAGAATAAAGTCACTCGCTACCTCAATTTCCATTTTTTCAAGATGATGGATGTAATCCAGGAAATCATTGGTAATCTTAGAGATAGGAATGTCATAAATATCCAGTTCGTCCCGCTCTATGAAGAAGAGCATCAGATCGAAAGGGCCTTCGAAGAGGGGTAATTTGATTTCGAAACTCAAAGGATATTTAAATTAATGGTTAATTTTGCCTGTTGGTAGCCAAAGATATTCAATTAAGGCTAATTAATTGGAATGACTTTAGAAAGAGAGATAACCTAGATATTTACGTGAAGGAAAAACAAACAACGGCTGGTTCTGTTATTCTTTTTATCCAAATCAATGCTTCATAATGCTGATACAACCCGGAGAATTATTAGCCCAAATCAATAGCCCTGAAGATCTTAAGAGATTTCCAAAGGATAAACTGGTACAAATCTGTGATGAATTACGGCAATTTATCATTGACAATGTCTCTGTCTACGGAGGTCACTTCGGAGCAAGTCTTGGAGTAGTCGAACTTACGGTGGCACTTCATTATGTTTTGAATACGCCCGAAGATCAATTGGTCTGGGATGTGGGGCATCAGGCCTATGGACATAAGATCCTAACCGGAAGAAGGGACCAGTTTCATACCAACCGTCTTTATGGAGGGCTATCCGGTTTTCCGAAACGAAAAGAAAGCAAATTTGATACGTTTGGGGTGGGTCATTCCAGCACCTCTATCTCCGCGGCATTGGGTATGGCCGTTGCCTCTAAATACAAAAAATCAGGAATTCAACATGTGGCGGTGATTGGAGATGGATCCATGACAGGCGGGATGGCATTTGAAGCCATGAACCATGCCGGTGTGAGTGATACCAATTTGCTCATCATTCTGAATGACAATTGCATGTCTATCGATCCCAATGTGGGAGCGCTCAAAGATTATTTGACAGATATTACCACTTCACGCACTTACAATAAAGTCAAAGATGAAGTTTGGAAACTTTTGGGCAAATTCAGCAAATTTGGAAGCAGTGCCCAGGAAGTAATTTCCAAAGTGGAAGGAGGAATAAAATCCGCCCTTCTCAATCAAAGCAATCTCTTTGAATCACTAAATCTTCGCTATTTTGGACCGGTAGATGGTCATGATGTCAATCACCTCGCCGAAATCCTCAAAGATCTTAAAGAAATTCCCGGTCCTAAAATCCTCCATTGCGTCACAGTCAAAGGCAAAGGCTATGCCCCAGCTGAAACAGGAAACAAAACGACCTGGCATGCTCCGGGGACTTTTGACAAAGTGACCGGTGAGATCTACAAAAAAACCCCATCCAAACCACAGGCACCTAAATACCAGGATGTATTTGGCCATACTATCGTGGAGCTCGCCGAAATGGACCACAGAATCATGGGTGTGACTCCGGCAATGCCTTCTGGCTCATCCATGAACATCATGATGAAAGCCATGCCAGATCGGGCTTTTGATGTGGGTATCGCTGAGCAGCATGCGGTGACTTTCTCTGCTGGACTTGCCACTCAAGGTATGATCCCATTCTGTAATATTTATTCCACTTTTATGCAGCGTGCCTACGATCAGGTCGTACATGATGTGTGTCTTCAGAATCTTCCTGTTATTCTTTGCCTGGATCGGGCCGGATTTGCAGGAGCAGATGGGCCTACTCACCATGGAGCATATGATATTGCTTACTTCAGATGTATACCTAATCTGGTGGTCGCTGCGCCTATGAATGAGGAAGAACTCCGAAATATGATGTACTCAGGTACACTTCACGAAGGTCCTTATAGCATAAGATATCCAAGGGGAGCCGGGGTGATGCCAGAATGGAAAACCCCATTCAGACAAATCCCAGCAGGTCAAGGTAGAATCATAAAAGAAGGTGAGGAAATAGCCATTCTCACGATTGGACATATCGGAAACTACGGCGTAGAATCCTGTGAGATGCTAGCGGATGAGGGATTAAATCCTGCCCATTATGACATGCGCTTCGTCAAGCCGCTTGACAGTGAATTGTTACATGAGATTTTTAGGAAATTCTCCAAGGTAATCACTGTAGAGGATGGTTGCTTGATGGGTGGCTTTGGTTCGGCGGTCATTGAATGGATGTCAGATCATGGCTATCAAGCGACAGTGAAGCGACTGGGAATTCCTGATGAGGTGATCGAACATGGGGAGCAAATTGAACTGCATCGTGAATGTGGTTTCGATCCTGAAGGTATTGCGGAAGCAGTAAAAAAATTGGCTGAGGTTTACAAAGTTTCGTAATCTGATTACCTCCTATGACAGCTATTCATTTTTTTGAAATGGGAAAGGGACGACCAGTCATCTTTATTCATGGATTTTGTGAAGTAGCTGCCATGTGGAATGATATAGCCAAGGCTTTATCTCCAGATTTTCATGTTATTTGTCCTGACTTACCGGGTTTTGGAAACACTCCACTTCATTCAGAAACACTCACTCTGGAACAGGTAGCAATTACCCTAAAAGAGTGGATGGAAGAAAACAAAATCCAAGATCCTATTGTAATTGGTCACTCGCTAGGAGGGTACGTAACGCTGGCACTCCTGGATTTGATGGGTGATAAGATTAAGGGGATAGGACTAATTCATTCGACTTCCTTTGCCGATGATGAAGAGAAAAAAGAATCCAGAGATAAAACAATCGCATTCATTGAAAAACAAGGGGTCGAAAAATTTGTAACCTCATTCGTACCACAGCTTTTTACCACTTCCACCAGAGATTTGTTTCAGGATGAAATCGAACTTGCTGTAGAACAGGCCAAGCAATCCAGCAAAAATGGGTTAATCGCTTTCACAAAAGCAATGCGAAACAGAGAGTCAAGATATGAGATTTTGAAAAACTTCAAGGGACCAAAGTTGATGATCTCGGGTACTACAGATACAGCTGTAAAGATCGAAGCAAGTCGTCAACAGCGTGAAGCATTTACACACTATCACGAACTTCAGGGAGTAGGGCATATGGGTCATATCGAGCGCAAGGAGGAAGTAATTGGCTTATTGACCAGATTCTTGAATCACTAATGGTCCTCTAAAAACACAATTTTTCACTTTTCGAAATGCGCTGCTTTTCAACTCTCGTTTCTACTTAACCATCTGGGATTTTTAGCCCGGAAGGAATTGATTTTTTAAGTTAAGTCCCCTGTGGTCAAATTATCCGGAACGGAAACTTCAAAAAGTTTTCTCCAATATCCGCATCAGTCGTTCCAGGTATTCCTGATCAGCCTGATCAAAATCATCTAACTGATCACTGTCCACGTCGAGTACCATAGCAACTTCTTCATTGGCAAAAACAGGAACTACAATTTCTGATTTGGATGCTGCACTGCAGGCGATATGACCTGGAAAAGCGTCTACATCTGGCACCAATTGCGTTTTCTTTTCCGCCCAAGCGGTTCCGCAAACACCTTTTCCCGGATTTATTCTGGTGCAAGCAATTGGACCCTGAAATGGTCCCAGCACCAATTGGTTTTCTTTGACCAGATAAAATCCCACCCAAAAAAAATCAAATGCCTCCTTCAATGCCGCTGAAATATTGGCCAAATTCGCATAAAGATCTGTCTCTCCCTGAATTAAGGCTTCGATTTGCGGTAGCAACGCTTCATATTTTTCTGATTTGGTTGCCGATTCTGGGATGTATAGATTTTCAGACATGGTAATAATAATGTAAGGTATCTTCTAAAATTGGTACGGTCTCGCTAGGAAGCATTTCTAGTACGGGGGCTGAAATTCCAGACCCGAATTTTACATGGCTTGTGAACACACGTGCTTCATCCCAAAGTTCGCTTTCAATAAATTTTCTGAGTAAGAAAGTCCCGCCTTCTACGATGACGCTTTGAACCCTGCGCTGCTGAAGCTCATTTAAAATCGAATCTATACGATAGGCATGGGGTAATTTTACGTATTCGACCAATCCTTCCTGGCCAGATTTCAGGGTATTAAAACAAATCGTAGGCTGGCTTTGGTCAAAGAGTTTTAAATTCTTCGGGAGTTCTAAATTCGAATCAATCACCACGCGGAGCGGGTTATTTCCGGACCAATCTCGGACGTTTAAAGCCGGGTCGTCGTATTTTGCGGTGTTTTTACCTACCAACACTGCATCTTCTTCTGCTCGCCACTTATGAACCAGCTGCCTACTGGAAGAATTACTGATCCATTTGGAAGAATAATCCCTTTTGGCTACGAATCCATCTCTGGTCTGTGCCCACTTGAGAATGACGTAAGGCCGATGTCGATCAGTTTGGGTAAAGAATCGTTTGTTTAGCGCACGGGCTTCTTTTTCCAAAACTCCAGTCTTTACCTCAATTCCAGCTTCCTGGAGTATTTTCAATCCTTTTCCACCGACAAGCGGATTAGAATCTTTAGTCGCGATGATGACCTTTTTGAGTTTTTTTTCCACCAAAAGAATTGCACAGGGTGGGGTCTTGCCGTAATGAGCACAAGGCTCCAAGGTGACATAGGCCGTGGCTTCAGAAAGCAGTGCTTGATTACTGACCGAATTGATTGCATTGACTTCGGCATGAGCCTCACCATATTTTTGATGATATCCTTCTCCGATGATCCGATCTTCATGTACGATCACACAGCCTACCATCGGATTTGGGCTAACTGCACCACGACCCAAGGCAGCAAGATCTAAAGCGCGTCGCATAAAAAGTTCTTCCCGATCGATCATGGCTTTTTTGTGATAGTAACCAGCTCTACCTGGGTGGTTCTTGCTGTTTGGACCTCTATCCCGGGTAGTGATTTCGAGCTATAGGTATTGTCTTTTGGATCAAAGAAAAGAGAATAAGTTCCGCTGGGTACCCGAAATAAATAAGTCCCCGAACTGTTGGCGTGGGTGCTGATGGAATCCGAACCCTGAATGAGATAAATCGCCGGTTTCAATGTGGCAGGTGAAATCGTTCCTTTGATTTCTCCGGCATTTCCACCGTCAATCACTTTGAATACCGGATCCAGTTTAAAATTCAAGGGATTGCTGCTGGTCTGCAAAATGGAAGACTCCAGATCCATATCCAAAATGATGTCAAAAGCCAAACCGGGCTGCAAGTCTAAATCCATGGGTAATGATATCGATACCTCTGAAGGATTGAGCAGCGGTAATTGGTATCTGGTCTCCCGTTGATACAGACTGTGACTGTCTCCCATTCTTACCTTCAATCCAATTATTTTCCCGACTGGTAATTCATCACGTCCAATTATCAGCGCGCTCCCTGCGACTAAATCACTCACCCTGATTTTTTTATCACCAGTTTCATATTCAAGATAAAAGCTTTGCCTGTCAGTTTCTCTACCTTCCAGCAGCATTTCTACCTCTACACCTTGGATTTCTACCAATACCGAATCCCATTTGGCAGGCGTATCCACCAATATTAGATTGACCAATGCTCTCGGGTTTTCATCAATTTGATTACAAGAACCGAGAAAAGAAACGGTTAGGACCAGAGATAGGAAGTAGAAAATGAGGTTTTTCACAGAAACAAATTTAGTCCAAAAAATAGGGCAAAAAAAACCGGCCTAAACCGGTTTTAAACTTGATTCTTATTTGGGAAGCAGTGTTATTGGTGCAAGGGTTTTAATTTTTCCTTCTTCGACCACTACGCCTGTAATCACGAAGGTCTGATAAATGTCATTTGGAGTAAATGTCAATGTATAAACCCCATCGTCAATTCCCTCAATTTTAAAGTTTCCGTCCTGATCTACAAAGGTGTTGTACTCATCATCACCTTTCAAAGCCTTCACCGCTACTGGCTGGGCTTCTTTTGGAAATACCTGCCCTTTCACTCCGGTTGCTGCTTCAGCCAGATAGGCTCTCAATACCGGCTTGAGTATGATATTTCCGGAGTTTCCGGCCACCACTATTGATTTTTTCACATCGAAATCAATAATAATATCATAGGTCTGTCCAGCCTCGATATCTTGGTCAAGTTTGATTTTCAAGCCACTTTGCTGTGCGCTTGGTGTTTTCAGATCAGATCTATTTCCGTCTTTGATTACATAATTATCCGTTCCAAGGACAAGTCGAAGTTGGTCTATTTCTCCTTCGGGAAAATCTTCCGAACCTAAGAACTGAGAATTTTCTCCAGTCAAATCCAAAAGATTGACATATTGACTTCCTTCTTCATATGGAATCTCTACCCAGCTTGATTCGTCGTCGTCCATATCCTCATCATTCTGTGGGTTTTCATCCTCTATTTTTACCCGCAGAGCGATCACCTCAATCCAGACCTCGTCAAAATCTCCCGGAGCATCCACTAAATAAAAATTAACCTTAGCTGTGTCCCGATTCCGCTCATCGTCTGTATTACAAGCAAATCCTGCGGCCAAAACCAGAATCAGAAAGCCGTAATTCAATAAATTTTTCATAGTCAGTTATTATCTGTTTTCTAATCTAACCCAAACGGAATGCCAAGGACTAGTTTTGGTTTTTTTAAGTGAAAATGGCCAGACCTTGTTATTTTTGGGGATGATGAAATGGGAAAAACTTCTGGCCAGGGGTAGATTCGGAGATCTGACCAGCACAATCTCCACGCAATCAGCACGTAATGAATTTGAAGTCGATTATGATAGAATCATCTTTTCGGCTCCTTTCCGGAATTTACAAGACAAAACTCAGGTGTTTCCTTTGCCGGAGCAGGCATTTGTTCACACCCGACTTACACATAGTTTGGAGGTTTCCAGCGTCGGTCGATCGCTAGGCAAGGCTGCAGGGGAGATTTTATTGGAAAAGTATCCCACCCTTCAAAAGACCGGTATCACCGCCTATGAAGTAGGTGCGATTGTCGCTGCGGCAGCATTGACACATGATATAGGAAATCCTCCTTTTGGCCATGCAGGAGAGGAAGCGATTTCTGATTTTTTTAAATTTCATCCTGCAGGAAGTTGCTGGGAGTCGCATTTACGAGGTGAGCAGTGGACAGATCTATGCAATTTCGAAGGAAATGCGCAAGGATTCCGGATGCTGGTTTCGAAGCAATTCGGTCTTAAATTGACCTACGCTACGCTAGCTGCATTTACCAAATACCCCCGTCCCAGTTATATTCCTCATCGTGATATTGCCAGAAGAAGTCAAAAAAAATATGGGTTCTTCATCAACCAATTGAGCGACTTTGAGCAGATGGGCAACTTTCTTGGTCTGGAAAAATCCAGCCCGGAATGTTGGCTAAGGCATCCCCTCGCATTTTTGGTAGAAGCAGCTGACGACATTTGCTATAGCATCATTGATCTGGAAGATGGCTGCACATTGGGATTAGTGAGTTTTGAGGAAACTGTACAGCTTTTGGCACCCATCCTTAAAGATAAACTCGACCTGAAAAAACTTCAGGAACCCCGGACAAATACACAGAACCTGGGAGCCCTTCGAGCCATGGCTATCGGGCAACTTATCCAGGAGACTGTCGCTATTTTTGCCCAATATGAGGAAAGCATGTGTAAGGGCAATTTTGATAAAGCACTTACCGACATTATCCCTTCTTCTAAGGCGCTTCAGAAAATCACCGAGGTCTCCGTCCAAAAAATCTATCGTTCAAAGGTGGTTTTAGAAAAAGAGGCCGCCGGTTTCCAGGTTTTAGAAGGACTCTTGACTGTTTTTTCGCAAGCATTATACCATCAGTTTTATAATCCGGAGCGATATTCCGGTCAAGATAAAAGCATTCTACGGCTACTGCCAGAGGATTTTCCACTGAAAGGCTGGGGAGCAGAAGTCAATCCCTATCCCATGCTCCGGGCTTTGGTTGATTTTATCTCCGGAATGACCGACAAGTATGCTTTGAATCTTTACCGAAGGGTGAAGGGCATTTCATTTCCCGGAAGCTGAGGCATATCGGACCGAAATAAATTTTCTCTCACCCGCTAATTGCCTTCCTTCTTCTTTCAAACAAGATCTGATTTCTTCATTTCTTTGAATATGAGATTGGCTATCAGCTTGAAGAATCGACTTCGGCTTGAAAATTGAGCTTTTTTAGTTGCGATTTCTCAGCTGAATCTGTTTTGCAGATGCTACGGTCGATTTCAATCGCATGACGTTAAAACCACTATTATGAAAAAACCAATTATCATATTTTCCGGAATTTTCCTTTTTCTAATTCTGGCCGCCATCGCCCTTCCATACCTTTTTAAGGACAAAATTGCTGCCCGAATTGACCAGGAATTGGCCAATTCCGTGAATGCAACTATTTACTATGATACTGAACAGATCAGTCTCAGTTTTTTCAAGCGTTTCCCAAACATCTCCGCAACAGTTAAGGATTTTGGAATAGTAGGAAAGGAACCTTTCTTAGGCGATACCCTTGCGCAGATCGATGCGCTTCAAATTGACCTTAATCTAAAATCCGTACTATTCGATGAATATCCCACACTTACAGGTGTCCACCTTTCGGGTGGTAGCCTGCTGATCAAAGTCTTGGAAGATGGAACTGCCAATTATGATATCGCCATCCCTTCCATTTCCGAAGAAGTAGAAGAAGAAAGTAATTTCAAGGTCGGAATAGACCTGCTGGAGGTATCTGACGTCAATTTGCTTTATGATGACCGTTCTCTGAATTTTTTCATGGCCCTGGGCAATATCAATGCAGTTGGCGCTGGAGAATTTACAGCAGATGTCTATCAACTTCCGATTAAACTTGATGCATTGATCGCCGATCTGATCTATGATGAAGTTCATTATTTAAAAAACAAAGCGTTTAAAGCGCAAACAGAAATGACCATCGATATGGAGCGGATGAAATTCAGCTTTGGTGAAGGCGAGTTTGCACTTAATGATTTTCTTTTTGATGTAGATGGATTTGTGGCTTTGCCTGCTGAAGATATTGAAATCGATCTGGCATTTGCCGGCAAAGAAAATAATTTCAAAAGCGTGCTTTCGCTGATTCCAGGGATGTATACCGAGAGTTTTTCCTCACTTGAATCTTCCGGGACCATGGCTTTTAATGGCATGATGAAGGGAATTTATAATGAAAGCAGTTTTCCTTCATTCGATATTTCACTGAAGATAGCGGACGGGATGTTCAAATATCCGGACTTACCCATGCCCGTCAAAAATGTAAATCTGGATATGCAGGTAAAGAATACTACCAATAATCTGGACTTTACTTCAGTCAATATTCCAATCTTCAATTTAGAGTTTGGAAGTAATCCTATCTCGGGGCGTTTTCTGCTGGAGGACTTGGTATCCTATACCGTGGACGGTGCTCTAAACGGGAAGCTGGATCTAAAGGAACTGACTTCTATTTTCCCAATCGAAGGGATGGAGCTAAGAGGGAATCTGGCTGTAGTCGCAGTCGCAAAGGGTCAATATGATTCGACAAGAAATTTGATTCCTACCATGGATGCCAATCTTAATCTGACAAACGGATATGTGAAAAGCAGTGATTACCCTGCCCCGATTGAGAATATGAATGTTTTGGCAGTCGTCCAAAATACCACGGGTAAAATGAATGATTTCATGGTCAACCTAAGCAAGTTCGGCTTTGATCTGGAAGGTCAGGGAATACAGGGAAATATGAAAATCTCAGATTTTAAGGCCTTGAATTGGGATGGAAAAATCAGTGGCGGAGTGGATCTGGCAAAAATTCTTGCCATTTTTCCTATGGAAAATACAGAAATGAAGGGGCTCATTACTGCTGATTTAGAAACAAAAGGGTCCTATCAAGACGTGGAAAATGAGCGGTTCGATCGTCTGAATACCCAAGGTGCCATGGCAATGAGTAATTTCTATTATGCTTCACCTGATGTACCCAATCCAATTTCAATCAGCAAGGCAAATGCGGATTTTACTCAAAACCGTATCAATCTGACCAGTTTTGATTCTAAGCTAGGATCAAGTTCACTTCAGGCGAGTGGATCTCTCTCCAATTACCTCAACTATATCATGAAGAATGAAGGCGTTTTGGAGGGTAACCTTACTCTTTCGAGTCCTAATTTCAATGTCAACGAGTGGATGGCGTCGGAACCTGTTTCTGACACGAGTTCTACGGATCTCACTGTTATCGAACTTCCAAAAAATGTCAATTTCACCATGGCCGTAGCAGCTGATGAGGTTCGCTACAATAACCTGAATCTCAAAAAAGTCAAGGGCAATATGATTTTGAAAGATGGAGTTTTGACTTTTTCTGATGCGTCGATGGATGCCCTCCAAGGAAGGATCAGTATGAAGGGAAGTTATGATCCAAGGGATCTTTCTGCCCCCAAGTTTGACTTTGATTTGAATATCTCAGAATTGAGCATTCCGGAGGCATTTAAATCATTCAATACGGTTCAGGCTTTTGCACCTATCGCACAGAACCTGAGCGGAAAGTTCAATACCAAGATCAATTTTTCAGGAATACTCGGCCCCGACATGATGCCGGTCCTATCCAGTTTGGATGGCAATGGATTGCTCAATATTGTCCAGACTGCATTGACAGACAGTAAAATTTTGGCTGGAATCACCTCCCTGACCAAGCTAAAAGATTCAAATAGTCTGACGCTGAAAAACATTTCCATCCCTATAGAAATTACAGATGGAATGATGCAGGTGAAACCATTTGACCTCAAGCTATGGGATTATCAGGCAAAAGTTCAGGGTTTAGCAGGATTTGACGGATCGATCAATTACCTGCTCAATCTAGATGTCCCTGCCAACAAATTTGGCTCGCAGGCTAATGCCTTACTTACAAATCTCATGGGTACCAAAGCAGATCAGGAAACCACAATTCCTATTGCGCTCAACCTGACTGGGACCTACGGCTCTCCCAAGATTTCCTTTGCAGGAAATAACAGCCTGGAATCGATGTTGACGGCCGCATTGCAATCCAAAACCGGATCCTCTGCAGGATCCAT
The DNA here is from genome assembly GCA_964521585.1 of uncultured Limnohabitans sp. Taxonomy (GTDB): domain Bacteria; phylum Bacteroidota; class Bacteroidia; order Cytophagales; family Cyclobacteriaceae; genus Algoriphagus. The sequence continues at coordinate 100,854 of CAZFSC010000001.1, read as the reverse complement.
CCAAGAGATCGTTGCCGAAGAGTTCAAATCAAAACAAGACAGCATGAAGCAAGAGCTGAAACTCAAGGCAGCTGTCGCACAAGACAGCGCAAAAAAAGAACTGGAAAAACAGGTCAATGTAGCCAAGGATCAAGCAATCAAAGAGGGGAAAAAACTTCTGAAAAACTTCTTGCCTCAAAAGGAAACCAGCAAGCCGGACACGACCAAAGTTGGCAATTATTAAAGAATGCTGTTCTTTATTCAATAAAATTCCCCCAAAATCAGCTTGTATTTTGGGGGGATTTCATTTTAGAAACGCATCAAAAATTGAAGAATTTTTTTTAAAACCGTTCGGTGATCCCCAGCTGATCTAATATAATGACGCCTTTCTTGTTCTGGTCAAATTCGAATCGTATTTCCTCTAATTCGCTTATTTTAAATTCCTGATTTTGAGATTTCAATTTCCCAAGGTCGAAAAAGAAGGTCTGGAAGATGTTTTCTGAATGATCTTTTTCGTCTAGGAAATCAATTTTCATTAAACGTGATTTCACTTGACGTTGAAGGTGAGAAAACTCAGAAAGTAAAAATATCAGACTTTCTCCATTCGAGTCAGTCAGTGTAATTGTAAAGTCTAACGGAGGATCCGGTGTTTTTTCATCATCATCCGCTTCCTCTTCAGCCTTTTTTTCTGAATTAAGACCACTTTCACCTGAATCGGAGTTGTTCACTTCTTCTTTCAGATTGTTATTTTCTTCTTCGTTATTTAACCATTTTCCAGCTGTTTTTGGATTGGAATTCTCCTTAGACTCAGCTAGAGAAAAAATCAGGACAGCGGTAGAATCTGGCCTAAAACTACCAGAATCCAATCGAATCGAATATGTGGCCAATATCGAACCCGGAATAGCAGGTTTGGTTTCCATATTCCAAAGGCTGTCTTGCTCCTCGTAGGCTTTTTCGTAATTCCATCCAAGAAAGACCGCTCGGCTTCCTTTTTTTCCATATTTCATTTCGATTTCTCCTTCCCGCCATATGGTCAAGTTTTCCGCGCTGATCAACCCGTTTGAACTGGTTGTTTTAACATCAAAATCTTCATCAAAATTTGCCCAAAAGCGACTGTTGGAATCCTCAAACTGCTGAAGATAGATTGTTTCTGGAAGCCAGTTTTTCCCTTTGCGGGCATCTGCAAATAATGGTAAATACTCTCTTCGATCATTCAGGGTCGCCTCCAAAAATGCCCCGATATAAACTTTCGCTATTTGACGCTGCTCCTCGGCAGGCAGAAGTTGACCCAAGTTGAGAATGCCTTTGAATGTTACTCCATGATCATTGTCCCCCCAGGACGTATTGAATTGCCCATGGTTGGCGCCGGCGATATAAACAGCCGACTTAAAATGATAGCTGCTGTCAGTGAATTTGATCCGCTCGTATTGTGAGGATCCCGAAAAAGAGGTCACGTCTGCATCCTGTGCTCCATGAAGCGTCAGATAATCCACGTTTTCAAAAGCCGTTCCCGATCCTCCAGGTTTGTATTGTCCGTCCACTGGAGCTATTGCGATCACAGATTTAATATTGAAGTGATACCCCAGTTTGATTGTCGCATCATCCGGATAATAGTCCAAGGCATTCAGCATTGCTGCATGACCCACCGCTTCACCTCCGCGGCTATGTCCCATCAGGGCAATCTTGTCCATGTCTGCTTTTCCAAATAACGGATGATCAGAATCCTGATTCCATTGCTTCCAGACACGCAAATGTTCCAGCAAAAGCCAGCCCCGGGCATCATTTTCTTTCTCCAAACCTCCAAAAAGATTTGTCCAGGATCCGTTGATAAAGTTCTGATCTACGGAAACCAGAATCATCCCTCTTGAGGCCAAAAACTCACCTAAATATCCATACCCCGGATCAGAAAAATCCTGCATGGAGTGATTCCCATGGACCACCAGCACTAGGGGAAAAGGACCTTTCCCATCAGGCATCCAGACACGACCATTGATCGGCAGTTCTTTGGGCCCAAATCCCCAATATTTTTCTCGCCACCAGCCACTGAATTTTTTCCAATTATCCAAAAATGCCCGGCCATCCACAGCGGAAGTTTGATAGGATACTCCTTCGGCATATTCTTTTCTGCGAAGATCATTTCCAGATCCGTAGGTGAAAGTGCTAAACTGAAAGTTTCCATCCGCACCGGGAGATGGTCCAGCAATGGGTTCGATTTCATCTTGGGTGAGTTTTGCAGCATTGATTTGCTCATCAATTTCCAGACCGCGGAGACTTCCAAAATAAACCAATGCAGCCAACCCTGCCAATCCAATCAATGTTCCCAAAATGGCCACCACTTTCTTCGGCATCTTAAGCTTCTGAAAATGTCCTTTCCAAAACACAGCAACACCGGCTCCGATCAATGAAAAAATAAGAATCATAAAAATGGCAAATCGCCAATCATTCAAGCGGACCAGAGTCAGTATCGGTATACTGAAAAAGAGGGCAATTTTATAGTTTTTCGGGATATTGTAGATCAAATTGATCAACCAGTTAGAAAGAAATGCAACTAGAATCCCAACCGGAAAAATCAACAAGCTAAGTACAAGAATCCAGGGATCACTCCAATTGATGCTCATCCCTATGATATCAATGAAAAAAATCAACGAAGAAAGAATGAACAATCCTATTGCAGCGCCTTAGATTGCGTAGGGTCCGGGTTCGATCAGTTTTAGTTTTGAACTGATCCAATGTCCAATTTTCTTAAAAAATTTCTTCATGGTGGATTTCTTTAAGTGTTATTTATCAGAATCTGGAGAGAATTTCCCATACACTGCATCCTTAAAATTTTTGTGCAGGCCGATGCCGTCATAGGGAAAAAGCTGGACAAAGAGCACCGCGGCCAATTCATTTTTGGGGTCCACCCAAAACAAGGTACTGGCAGCACCATCCCAAAAAAATTCTCCAACTTCTCCTGTGATTTCTTCTGGTGAAGCAGGGGGTTCGGTCCGTACGGCAAAATCAATCCCAAATCCTACCCGGCCCTTGCTGGGAAGCCAAGACCGTATCGTCACAGAATCCGGAAGCTGATTGGTCGCCATCAATTCCACGGTTTCAGGTTGCAAGATTCTTGTTTCATTGATTTCTCCTTTATTCAAAAGCATTCTTGCAAAAGTCATGTAATCATCCAAGGTGCTGGTCAATCCAAATCCTCCCGGGGTCAAAGGCCACTTATTAAAGTTGAAAACATGAGCTACAGAATCAGGAATCCGTTCCAAGGTCCCTTCTCCTTTTCGATTATATGCGGCGGCGAATCTGGCTCTTTCCGTTTCCGGTAAAAAATACCTGGTTTCTTTCATGCCCAAGGGATCCAAAATCTTTTCCCGAACGTATTCGCCGTAAGGCTTGCCTGAGATCCGCTCTACCAAAAATGCCTGAACATCTACAGAAAGTCCATATTCCCATTGTGTTCCAGGCTGAAACCAAAGTGGGGTGCTTCCCATTTTTTCAGCCATCACCGTAAGGGTATTTTCAAAACTTCTGGCATCCTTTTCTGCCATCAGCTCGCTAAGTCCGGGAATATCATTCCGATTGGGAAATCCAGCAGTATGTCTGGTTATATCCCGAATAGAAATGGGTCGATCTGCTTCCACCAAAATCATATTTCCTGCTGCATCCAGTCCTTTGTAGACTTTCATATTGGCAAATTCAGGGGCGTATTTTTCGAGGGGATCATCGAGTTGAAATTTGCCCTGCTCCCAGAGCGTCATTAAAGCAGTACCAGTAATCGGTTTGGTCATCGAATAGATTTTTACAATCGTATGTCTGTCCATTGGAATTTGATTTTCCCTGTCCGCATAACCAAAGGCATTGAAGTATACTTCCTCCCCCTTCTCAAATATCAGAGCAGATACACCCGCTACATTTCCGCTAGTCACATAGTGCTGTAAAGTAGAGTCCAGTCGCTGTATAGCGGCATTGTCCACGATATACTCCGTCTTATCCTGACTTGTCTGGCAAGAGCTCAGAATGGTTAGAGTAACCAACAGGAGTCCGAGTGTGTATTTTTTTTGAAGAATCATTTTTTCAGGATTTTAAAAATTTTGCCTTCATTTTTACTCATGATATAGATATTACTTGCAGCATCAATACCGAATTTGAGATCTACCCGTCCGCCGACAAGCTCTTCCATACTCATTACTTTCCCCTCATAAAGTACTCGGAGACTTTGGACTATAGGGGAAGGTTTTTGATCCAAATTCGCAAAAAACAATCTCCCTGAAAGGATATCCCCGAAAATCAGATTACCCTCCAATGGACCATATGGCATAATATAGCCGGCAAATATTGCTGCTAACTCATCGTGCTCCAGCTGAATCAGTGGATAAGTAACACCTAGCTTGGCATCATCTTTAGGCAAAGGAAATAATTGGCGAAAACTGCCATAAGGATTGATCAAAAAGGTACCTTCCCTAACCGGCCAGCCATAAAACTTTCCTGGCTCGATTTGATTCAACTCTTCAATACTGTGCTGCCCAATGTCAGTTGCATACATTTTGCCTTTTGCATCCCAAAATATTCGGTTTGGATTTCTGAATCCATAAGCATATACCTCTCCTGCTTTTTTTGGATTATCTGCGAATGGATTGTTTTTTGGAATCCCATATTTTCCATTTTTGCTATTGGTGCCATTCGGATCAATCCGTAAGATGCTACTGTAAATTCCCCCGCCTTTATGATCAGAAATCAATGGAAAGCGGTTTTCGGCCGTGCCTCCATCTCCGTATCCAATGTAAAGCAACCCATAATCTTCATCTCCCTTTTTAGAATTGGTGTTAAAAGTCAATTCTTGCATCCCATGGGCCTGCGAAGAATTATCTATTCTAAGAATTTCCCGGTTGGTTCCTTCAAAACTGGAGGCATTCGGATCATTGGATTTCCACTCAGTCAATACCCATTGCATAAAAACTTTCAAACTGTCAGTATATCCAAAATCCGGCGTTTCGGTATAGCCAGGCTCTGTGTGGGAGGTGTAGAATAGCCCATTATTCAGAAAATCAGGATGAAATACAAAACTACCGACTCCTGTGCCCCAACCCGGCTTACTTACCATTTTGGGTTTTCTGGCTAAAAGATCCAAATAGAGTTTTGGCTGCTGATCGACCAGTTCGTAGATCCCAATTCGCTGATCATTGATAAAAAGCCGATCCGAATTAACCAAGGGTTCCATTTTGGTCATTTTTGCTTTCGGAGGTACAGAGTCCGTAGGTGGTAATTGGGCAAATAATTCCAACTCCACTGCGATCCCAGAGTCCGGAATCCCCGCTTCAATCAAATTGACAATAGTCTCTGGATCTGTTTCCGTGGATTGGACGGGAAAAGTATGAAGGTAGCTCAAGAGAGAATTGATTCCTTCGGTCTCCAAATTGGAAAAAGAAGGCATCACCACTTTGTATTTTTCAAATAGAGCAAGTGCTCTGGGGTCCTCCTGATCCAAAAGGGATTGGGGATTTCTGATCATACTTCGAATCCAATCGCTGGATACGATTCTGGTCAAGCCACCGAGATTCGGACCTATGGCATTTGAACTGAAATTATGGCAATTGCTGCATTGCTGCTCGAATATAGCTTTGCCTTTTAAGATTTCGTCTTGGGAAGTAGCTATATCTGAGCCGAATTCCTTATCCTCTTTGGTGGCACAGGCGTTTAGAAAGAAGAGAAATGCCAAAGCAAAAGAAGCACGCAATATCATGTACCATTCGGGTTTGAAAGATGAATAAATCTGAAATCCAAAGATTAATATGCATAATCTTCCCGGAATAGCGAAGTACTTAGAATATTAATTGGCTTTATTCCTTAAAAAGGACTTAAAAAACCCTTCCGTATCCAATCTAAAAAATACCTGTCTGAATTTTAAAAATCTCAGACTTCTCATGGTAAAGAAAAGAGGGACTAAATCCCTCTTAGTGGCTACTGATCAATTGTTTTTTTTGCTTTCTTTTTTAGCTGCTTTGTCAGCTCTTTTCTCTTTCAGAGTTTTGGTTGCCTTGGATTTATCATTCTTAGGCTTACCTTCTGGTTGCTTTGCCATGAGTTTTTGTATATGGTGAAATGAGGATTATTCATCCGTTCGATTCTCCTTCGGATTCAAGGAAAGGTAGGCATTTTATTCCATATTCCTGATTGGATTATTAAATCAAAAAAAGCCTCAAATTTTCGAAATTCGAGGCTTTTCTACTTTAATTACTTATTGATCAAAAAGGATATTTCCCCTGCTCTATCATGTATTCTGCTACCTGTCTCCGAAGCGTTTTGGTATCGACCAAATCTGCTTTGGTGAATCTCTTCAAGCCCATCAACATTACTTTTTGCTCATCTCCTTTTGTGAAGCTTGCGATGGCCTCTTTGGCTGCACTGCTGATCTTTTCCACTGCCTCAGATAGATAGATTTGAGCCATGGCAATCTGGTTGCGGCTCGCATCTTCACCTTTCATGCTAACTAATTTTTCAGCACGAAGAACGGCTGATTCAGCAGCATAAATTTCGATCATGACATCGGCAAGATTCATCATGATTTCTTGTTCCTGTTCGATTCGGTCCTGTAGCGCCATAGCAGCTTTGCCCCCAACCATCAGAAAGACCTTTTTCAGTTTTTTGATGACTTCTTTTTCAGCTGCGAAAAGCTCCGAAGTATCAATTGTCTCGAAAGATGGAACTGAAGTTAGTTCTGAGGATACAGCCATAGCGGGTTCAAAGAGATTGATCTCTCCTTTCATCGCCCGCTTCAAAAGCATTCCTACCATCAGCATTCGGTTGATTTCGCTGGTTCCTTCATAGATTCTTGAGATCCTGGCATCACGGTAGGCTCTCTCCATAGGAGCATCGGCTGAGTAGCCCATACCGCCGTAGATTTGAACCCCCTGATCGACTACGTAATCCAACACTTCGGAACCATGAACTTTCGCAATTGCGCATTCGATAGCGAAAGCTTCAACTCCCTTCAATTTGGCTTGATTTTCATCCATTCCCTCAGCGATGAGTGAATTGATCTGATCTTCTATATCTTGACCGGCTCGGTAGCAAAGTGACTCGGTCACAAAGGTTCGTGTAGCCATTTCAGCCAATTTAGCCTGAATCGCTCCAAACGAATTGATACTTACACCAAACTGCTTGCGGTCAGTGCTGTACTGCGTGGCCAAAGTGGTGACCGTACGTGCTCCTCCCAATACTCCGGCTCCGAGTTTTACTCTTCCAATATTTAGAATATTGACGGCTATTTTGAATCCGTTTTGACGCTCTGAAAGCATGTTCTCTACTGGAACGGGACAATCATTAAAGAAAACCTGACGAGTAGATGACCCTTTGATTCCCATCTTTTTCTCCTCTTCGTTCATGGTGATACCACCAAAGGATTTTTCTACAATGAAGCAGGAAAGATTCTTATCATCTGCGATTTTGGCAAAAACGATAAACAGATCGGCGAATCCGGCATTGGAAATCCACATTTTCTGTCCATTGATCAGGTAGTGCTTCCCATCTTCTGAAAGAGTTGCTTTGGTTTTTCCGCTGTTTGCATCCGATCCAGCATCAGGCTCAGTCAAGCAATAACATGCCGCCCATTCACCGGTAGCTAGTTTCGGAAGGTATTTTGATTTTTGTTCTTCATTACCATAATACAAAATCGGCAATGTCCCGATTCCGGTATGTGCACCATAAGTGGTAGAGAAAGATCCTGCAGCACCGATGATGTCTGCGATCAACATGGACGTGTTGAAACTCATTCCCATTCCTCCGTATTGCTCAGGAACTGTGATACCCAAAAGACCCAATTCTCCAGCTTTTTTAAAAATTGAAGGAACCAAGTCCGGATTTTTCATGCTGTCGATCTCCTCGATATTTGGTAGGATCTCCGTATCGATGAAGTCCTGACAAGCCTGAGCCATCATTCGCTGCTCTTCTGAGAATTGCTCAGGAATAAAAATGTCGCTTGCACTGACATCCTTGATGAGGAATTCTCCTCCCTGTGTTGATTTTGTTAGCGTTGCCATTTGCTTGATATTTTCTGATTTTTTAGTTTAAAATGGATGTTAGAAACTATTTATTTCAACAATTCATAGACTCCTGCCACACCCTGGCCGCCACCCACACAGGCAGTGACCATTCCGTATTTCTTATTTTGTCTTCTGAGTTCATTGAAAATCTGGACTGACAGCTTTGCACCTGTGCATCCCAATGGATGGCCTAAGGCTACTGCACCGCCGTTTACATTGACGATATCGGGGTTCATGTCCAAAGCCTTCATTACAGATAAACCTTGGGCAGCGAAAGCCTCATTCAATTCGATCAAATCGATGTCATTCAACTTCAATCCTGCCTGCTCCAAAGCCTTTGGTACAGCTTTCACCGGGCCTATTCCCATAATTCTCGGATCCACACCTCCCACGCTATAGGACATCATCCGGGCGATGGGTTCCAAATTCAACTCTTTGACCATCCGCTCTGACATGACTACAACAAAAGCAGCGCCGTCGGAGGTTTGGGAGGAATTACCGGCAGTGACCTGCCCACCGTTCTTGAAAGCTGGCTTCAATCCAGCCAATGCCTCCATAGAGGTGCCGGGACGAGGTCCTTCATCGGTATCTACAACATACTTTCGCGTTTTTTTCTTGCCATTTTCATCCAGATAAGTTTCTTCTACTTCCACAGGAACTATCTCATCCTTGAATTTGCCTGCGGCGATTGCAGCGAGGGCTTTTTCGTGGGACTTAACTGAAAATGCATCGGCTTCTTCTCTGGTTATCTCAAACTCTTTGGCCAATTCTTCAGCAGTCAATCCCATGCTGAGGTAGTAAGAAGGATGATCTTTAGCGATTTTCCAGTTGAGTGCTGTCCTATAGCCCATCATCGGAACCAAGGACATGGATTCTGTACCTCCTGCAATGATGCAGTCGGCCATTCCAGCTTTGATTTTCCCGACTGCCAAGGCAATCGCCTCTATTCCAGATCCACAATAGCGATTGATGATAAAACCAGGATTATCTACACCTAGTGCCAAAAGTGAAATCATCCTGCCCATCTGCATTCCTTGTTCTGCTTCAGGTACTGCATTTCCGACGATCAAATCATCAACCATTTTGGCCTCGAGTCCTTGGGTATTAGCCAGCAAATGTTTGATGACATCGGCCGCTAAATCATCAGGTCGGTAAAAGCGAAAACCTCCTTTTTTAGATTTCCCTACCGCTGACCTATATCCGTTTATTATATATGCTTCCATATTCGTTTTCTAGTTATTAGGTTATTGTTTTTTTGAGAATCAAGATCCAAGAATCAAGATGCTAAGTAGTTAATGTGGCTTTAAAACCAACGATCATTTTTTGAATTTCAGAAACATCAGCTTCTAATTGCTGAGCCAATTCATTTGAAATTAGATTAACTCTTTTGGCTATAATCATTTGAGTTTCCAGTTCAAAGCTTTCTCCTAAGCTTATTTCAAGGGAATTCAAAAATGCCTTTGAAGAAGATTTGGCTGTGCCTTCCGCAATATTTGAAGGAATAGAAACTCCCGCCCGTCGCATTTGCGAAGTCATTCCAAACTTTTCCAGAGCTGGGAATTCTGCAGTTATCTGATAGATTTTAACAGCTAGATCAACTGACTTCTGCCAAACTTTCAAATTCTTAAAATTATGCATCATAATTAATTAGGGTTACTTGAATTTGTTCTATTGATCTTGTCTCTTGATTCTTGGTCTCTTG
>CAZFSC010000001.1:81590-91043 GCA_964521585.1 uncultured Limnohabitans sp. | reverse complement strand
TCTTGGTTCTAGTTTCTTGGCTCTAGTTTCTTGGTTCTCTTATCTAATTTCTCAGCGGCTTTCCTTTGAAGAGAATACTGTGAATTCGCTCTAAAGTCTTTGGCTCTGCCGTCAAACTTAAAAAAGCCTCACGTTCCAGATCCAAAAGATATTGCTCAGAAACCAGCGTAGAAGAAGAAAGGTCTCCTCCAGACATAACCCAAGCCAACTTCCTTGCGATTTTTGCATCGTGCTCTGAGATATAAGCTCCATAACGCATCCCGGTGATTCCTGCTTCAAACAACGCCAGAGAGGTTTTACCAAGAACTTTGATATCAGTTTTTTGGATCGGCTGAGTATAGCCAGCATCGTAAAGTTCGATTACTTTTGCCTTTGCTTCAGCCAGTTGACGCTTACGATTGAGCGTGATTCCATCATCCCGTCTCAGATAGCCCAATGCTTTTGCTTCCACTGCAGACGTAGATACTTTTGCAGTGGCAATATTCATGAAGTACTCTTGCAATTGGTTGAGCTCTACATCTCCTTCAATCAACTTATCAGAAAATCTTAAGGTCATTTCTTTGGTGCCTCCTCCTGCTGGAATCAGGCCCACTCCCACTTCTACCAATCCCATGTATAGCTCTGCATGGGCCTGGATATGATCCGAATGCAAGGAAAGTTCACAACCGCCTCCCAGTGCCATATTGTGCGGTGCTACGACTACAGGAATAGAAGAAAATCTTGCCCGCATCATCGTATTCTGAAATTGGGCAATCATTAGATTGATCTCGTCGTACTCCTGATCTCCAGCAAACATGAAAAGCATGGCCAAGTTGGCACCTGCTGAAAAATTGGCGCCTTCATTCCCAATGACCAGACCTTTGTATGACTTCTCTGCCATTCCGATTGCGGTGTTGATCCCCTCGATCACTTCCGCACCCATAGAATTCATTTTCGTGTGAAATTCCAACCCAATTACGTCATCTCCCAAATCATAGACTGTAGTACCTGGATTTCCCCATACTTTCTTGCCGGCGGCTTTCAAAGTTTCCAAAATAATGAACTCTTCAATTCCTGGTATCTCAAGATATGATTTGCTCGGAATGTCATAATAATGCTTTTTACCATTTTCGACTTTGTAAAAAGTCTCATGCCCAGCATCCAACATTTCGTGAACCCATTTCGCGGCAGGTTCTCCAGCTGCTTCCATCTTGGAAACAGTATCCCTGACGCCCAAGGTATCCCAAGTCTCAAAAGGTCCTAATTCCCAACCAAAACCTGCACAGACCGCTTGGTCTATCCGGTATAGTTCATCAGAAATCTCGGGAATCCGGTGGGAACAATATTTGAATAAGTCGTAGAACGAGGCCCGATAAAATTCACCTGCCCGGTCGTCAAAATTCACCAAGAATTTGATCCGTTTTTTCAGATTATCGATTTCCTTGGAAGCTTCCAAGGCTTTGAATTTCGGTTTTTCGACAGGCTTGTATTCAAATGTGTTGAAATCCAATTCCTTCAACTCCTTGGTTCCATCACTGTGTCGAATCATTTTGAAATAACCCTGACCTGTCTTGTCCCCAAACCATTTATTGTTGTAAAGTACCTCGACGATCTTAGGAAGCTTGAATTTATCCCGGGATTCATCATGCGGCAATGCCTTAAAAAGATTATTTGCTACGTTTACCGTAGTATCCAATCCAACAACGTCCATGGTCCGAAAAGTAGCTGACTTGGCCCTTCCGATCACTGGTCCGGTTAATTTATCTACTTCAGATACTCCCAAACCCATTTTTTCTATGGCATGCATTCCTGAGATAATTGCATAGACTCCAATTCTATTGGCGATGAATGCCGGAGTATCTTTACAGAGAACAGTCTCTTTTCCGAGAAACTTATCACCATATTCCATCAGGAAGTCAATGATTTCCGGTTTGGTTTTAGGGCCAGGAATAATCTCCAACAATCTCAAATACCTCGGAGGGTTGAAAAAATGTGTCCCTGCAAAGTTCTGCTGAAAATCCTCAGATCTGCCTTCGCACATCATATGCATTGGAATCCCGGAAGTATTTGAGGTGATCAGTGTACCCGGCTTTCGGAATTTTTCAACTTTTTCGAAAAGCTGCTGCTTGATATCCAAACGCTCCACTACCACTTCAATGATCCAATCGTAATCTTTGATTTTAGATAGGTCGTCATCAAAATTTCCTGTGGTAATCCGGGAAGCATAGGACCTGTCATAAATCGGAGATGGATTAGACTTCAAGGTACTCTGAAGTGCTGTCTCTACGATTCTGTTCCTTACTTGAGGACTTTCTTTCGTTAGCCCCTTTTTCTGCTCTTGCTCTGTAAGTTCAAAAGGAACTATATCCAGTAAAAGTACCTTCACGCCTATATTGGCGAAATGACAGGCTATTCTGGATCCCATTACTCCTGAACCTAAAACGGCTACTTTTTTAATGGTTCTTTTCATTTTTTTGGGTTTTGGTAGTCATTGGCTTTCCTGCCAACTGGTTTATAATTCAATTATCTCTTTGTTAATGTCTAATCCTTTTTCAGCTTGGATTTGATCGATTACAGTTTGGATTTTCCCAAAAACATTGAAAAATGCCTGTAATTCTTGTTCATCGACTTCGTTCCTGATACGCTCGTTGAATTCCCTGATGGTATTGACTGAAATTTCCTTTTTACGTTTTCCTTCTTCAGTAAGGTAAATACGAACAGACCGCTTATCCACCAGGTCGGGCTTCTTATAAATCAGCCCCTTCTCTTCCATTGTTTTCAGCATTCTGGTCAGGCTTCGCGTTTCCAAACCTATCTGTGGAGCAATCTTAGTCGCAGGAGTTCCTTCTTTGGAATTGATGTTGATCAATACAAAGCCAATCGCAGTAGTGAAACCCTCTTCAGCCGCCTGCTGATTATACATGCGGGAGATGGCGTGCCAGGAGCTTTTAATATGGTAATCAACTGTTTCTTCGCGCTTCATAGAAATACAATCCTTGGAAATTAAGTTGACTAATTTAAGCAAAAAATAGTATGCATGCATACAATATTTAAAAAAAGTTATGCATGCATCACAAATTATAAATCGAATTATCCAAAAAAACAAAATACTCTTTGGCTATTTGGAGATAGTCAAAGAGTATTCGGAATATGTTTGAAATTTTTGGAAAAAATCCAAACAAACTTTTGATTTACTGCTATTTAAATATTTGAAAATTTTTTCAACAAAATATCTTATCCATTAATTCTGGTAAATTCCCTCAATGTCTTTCTCATATTTTTGGTGGATCACCTTTCGTTTGAGTTTCATCGTTGGAGTCAACTCACCGCTCTCAATGGACCAGGGCTTTTCCAAAAGTTTATAGCGCTTCACCTGCTCCCATTTTGCAAAATACTTATTTGCATTTTCTATCTCCCGTTCATATTTATCGATGATTTCTGGTTTGCTTATCATCTCAGCATTCGAGGTATATGGGATTCCCTTATGCTTGCAATATTCGCGCAGCGCATCAAAATTAGGGACAATGATTGCCGCAGGATAATTTTTGTTTTCACCAACTATCAATAATTGGTCAATGAGAGTAGACTCTTTAAATTTATTTTCCATCACCTGGGGAGCTATGTATTTACCCCCTGAAGTTTTGAACATTTCCTTTTTACGGTCGGTAATTTTCAGATAAGGGCCATCCAATTCTCCAATATCTCCGGTATGAAACCAACCGTCCTTTAATGCTTCAGCTGTCAGTTCGGGTTCTTTGTAATAGCCTTGCATGACATTGGGTCCTTTGACCAAAATTTCTCCATCAGGGGCAATTTTTACCTGAATATCCTCAATCAATTTTCCTACATACCCTATTCTGATTTCATCCTTTTTACAGACGGAAACTGATATCACTGGTGAAGTTTCCGTCAAACCATAGCCTTCGCCTACTTTAATCCCTGCTGCCCAAAAGATTCTTGCTAATCGTGGTTGAAGTGCAGAAGCACCAGAATTAATCTGCAAGACCTCGCCACCAAGAGCCTCACGCCATTTACTAAATATGATCTTATTGGCAAGTTTTAACTGAAAGTCGTACCAGGCTCCCATCGATTTTGAAGGATCGTATTTCAATCCAAGATTAAGTGCCCAAAAGAACAGCGCACGCTTGATGCCGGTCAATTCATAGCCTTTGGCGACGATTTTATCATAGATCTTTTCCAGCAATCTGGGGACAGTATTAAATAAATGGGGTTTCACTTCTTTGAGATTTTCTCCTATCGTTTCCATGCTCTCGGCATAATAAACAGAATACCCCATGTAGAAGAACGAAAATGACGCTGTACGCTCATAGATATGACATAGTGGTAAAAAGCTCAATACCCTTGAGGTACCTTCGGGTGCGAGAAATACTTTTCCCACTTGATTCACATTCGATAATATGTTTCGATGCGTCAGCATGACCCCCTTAGGCCTACCGGTAGTCCCGCTGGTATAAATGATTGTAAATAAATCCTCGCTTTTGATCCTGGCTTTATAAGTTTCTAAATCCTCGACACTGGAATCAGCTCCCTTTTTTAAAAAATCATAAAAATGGATGGCGCCATTAATCTTGTCAAATGAAACTATTTCCCGATCTCCAGCTACTGAATTTGCTTTATCAAAGATTTCCTGATCACCGACAAAGATCAACTTTACTTCAGCATGATTGAAGATGTATTCATAATCAGAAGCGGTAATAGTCGGGTACATTGGAACGGAAATAGCACCTATTTGCTGCAAAGCAAAATCCACAAAATTCCATTCTGGACAGTTATTTGAAATGAGGGCAACTTTGTCTTTTGGACCTATTCCGTAATCCAATAACGCTAGACTCAATTGGTCTACGATTTCTTTGACTTTTCTGGAGGAAAAATTAATCCAGGTACCATTTTCCTTTTTAGAAAGGGATATTTCTTTATTAAACTTCTCAATCTGATAAGGAATGAGATCAAAAATCCTAGCTAATTCCATGGGTAGACATTTTGGGTTCCCATAATATTACCAAAAGGATTTCTGGAATACAATCATTTATCCACAGCTCTTATTTATAATAATTGAAATAAGAAATTTTTAAAAAAAATCTTGTTAAGGTTATTAAGTGTGTGGATTTGTTGAAAAGATTTGATTTTTGACTTATCTACCTTGTGGAGTTAGCTATTATTGATGTATCCACGAGTTATCCTGATGTTATCCACTTACAAAGTGTTGAGTTTCATTAATTCTTCAATTTTGGTCTTTATTTGGTGGATTATTGTTGATTTTGGATTGTTGAGAATTCTGGTGTGGATTAGTTGATTTTGGTCTGTGGACAATTTCATAGATATCCCCATTCTGGAAAGGATTTTACTAATGATCTATTACGGCTGTGTGTAAGTCTGAATTACTGGCATGAATTTGCAACTTTGTTCACATCCGATTTGGCACTTATCAACAGTAATTATTTCTTCATTATACCCGTTTTAGGTGTTGCATTTACCGTTTTATCAGGGACTGTCCAGCCTGCCCTGACGGTAATATCTTTACTGTTTTCTTCATTTAGGTAGTAGAAAATGCGTTCGGCTAATCTGTTTTTTGAAAAATTAGCCGGATCCCAGCGTTTGTTTCCATTGGTATCTTCGATGACGCGAATCTGATAGTTACCGGCTTCTACTAATTTGAAGGAATATTGATTTCCGGAGGTGACGTACTCCTCCCGTTTGATTTCATCTTTGCTAATAAGTTGAACAATAAATGGTCCTTCTGCTCCTTCAATGGTCCCCGAGATTTCATCGGAAAGCGATTCACGTTTTAGTTTTTTATAATTAGCTGTTAATTCTTTTTCGTTGAATATGCCCTCTATGTCTAGAAAGGTAGAATCCCTCGCATTGATAGTAATTATTTCCTGTTGAATCGAATCTGGAATGCTGAGACTGATCTTTGCCTGATCCATTCGCATGGAATCTACAAAGCTGAGCATATTGGCTTTGATGGGTATGACTGATGCGGTATCATAAGAGATATACAACGAGTCATATCGGACAGATTGGATCGGTTTATTAAAAGTCAAAAGAATATTGAGGTCCTTATAAAAGCTTTTACCTGAGTTGGCACTGAGAGTCAAAGCTTCTTTTTTTCTTTCCGATTCTTCAAATTTTATCCAAATCAGTGAATCTGCCTCATTTCCTATCGAATCCTTCAAATAAATTTTGGTTGCTAAGCTGTCAGGAATTGGGTTTTTGCTATAAAGCTTTAGCCTCTGATCCCCTTGGGTATAAAATATTTCACTTCCTAATCCCTCAGTTTCAAGGTTGATTTGTACTGGGGTTTTATTATATACTATATCGTAAGCGCGGGCGCTTGTTGAAGACCTGAGTATACGAATGGGAGTCTGATCTCCTTTTGCAAGATTGAAATAGACTTCTTCGATGTCCTCGGATATGCTGATTGTATCGGGCAAGAAATCGAAAGATTCAGATTTGGATTCAGCTTTGAGGGAATTATTATCATCTTTCCAGGCGTAGGCCCTGTACTCTCCAGATTTGATATTGGTTATTTTAAACTTGCCCGCACTGTCTACCTGACTCAAGTAATAAGGAGGTCCTGAAAATAAATCGGTGGAATCTTCAGTAGGATACAGACCTACAGTAATGTCTTCAAATGGAGCTCTGGGATCGGGGAAATATAAATTTACCTCTCCCGAAAATGTAAGGCTGTCGATGCTGGGTCCGGTAGAAAAGACCAGCTTAAGGTTTTCTACAGGATTGCTTTCTGAAAGATCCTGTATAGCTTTTTGGAAATTGAAAACATAAGTAGTGCTATCCTCCAGCTTTTGATTTAGATCAAGTGTCACTGTATTTTTCAAAGCGGAAACAATCAGCTCATCCTTGTTTATCCGGGGAGTAATTATGATGTTTTTGTTTGCATTATCCAGTTTGATGTATTCATCAAATACCAGGGTGATTTTATCTGGTTTGGTGTTTAGGGCTTCGTTAGGTGGGTTAATTTCCTGCAATACCGGGGGATCTTCATCTCTTGGTCCACCCATAGGGGTACTCTGTTTGGCACAGGATGCTATGCTTAGTAAAAGGATAAAATATACGAGGTATTTCACTTCTTTTTGAAAATAAACAGGTTGCTTGAATAGTTGCCTAGTTTTCCTTTTTTAGCGTAGCTATTTGACTTATATCCGTTTCTGAATGCTTTCCAATATTTTGAAATCATAGAAGCATTAGGATTTTTATATCCTTCGGATAAAAGCGAAACGTAGTAGCTATCAAAAGGCATATTTATTCGATCAATAATCTCTAATCCAAAAATGTCTTTAAAGGAGTCGATCGAATCTATGGTGAAATGGTAAAGATGTCGTGGAACATCCCATCCAGCCCAATTTTCTTGGTAGATGATAGCATCTAAGCTATCTGGATTCGGGACCGCTATTATAATATAACCATTTGGTTTTAAATGGTTTAGAAGTTTTTTGGTGGTTTTTCTCAAGGCGTGTACATGTTCGAGAACATGAAACAGAGTGATAATATCGAACTGATCTTTATTGTCTAGATCTTCAAGGCTCTCCTGTACATCCTGGGTAAGCTTTTTTTGCGCCTGGTTTCTGGCTTTCTCACTTGGTTCTATCCCTTTGACTTTCCAGCCTTTATTTTTAGCATGGTATATTAATTCACCTGTGCCGCAACCATAATCCAATAAATTTCCCTTTTTAGGCTTTAACTCAGCCAACAATTTTATTTTATTTCTGATCGCAATCTTTCGGACCTGTTGATAGATAAATTGCGTTAGACTCGTTGTAGAATCTTCGTGGGAGTAATATTCCGGGAAGTCATAATATTTACCAATGTGTTTCTGACTGGGTCTTGGATTGGTAAAGAGGATGTGGCATGCTGTACACTTACAGATAATAAATGATTCTTTGCTTACTGCATAATCTGTCACCTCTTTCGAATTAAGAAAAAGCCCGCTTTTGCAAAGCGGGCATTTGGTAAGCCTTTCAATCATTTTATCTTCCTAAATAAACTGTAATAATGGATAGATCTGCGGGAGAAACACCGCTAATTCTGGAAGCTTGACCCAATGTTTCGGGCCGTACTTTATTGAGTTTTTGTTTCCCCTCAGCAGAAAGTGCTGTAATGGCAGAGTAGTCAAATTGGGATGGGATTTTATAATTCTCCATGTTGCTCAATTTCTCCACCATTTGCTGTTCTTTGTCGATATAGCTATCATATTTGATTTGTATCTCGGCCTGTTCCAGTTCATCTTTTGAGTATTTGCTTAGATAGGCAGCCGTCTCCTTATCCATCTGAATTAGTTCCTGTATTCCTAATTGAGGACGTTTAAGAAGTTTTTCAAGAGAGACTTTTTCTTTGATCTGAGCTGAATTTATATTTTCCAGTCCTGTATTGAATACTTCCGGATCCGCTTTTTTCTGTTTAAGATCATTGATGAGCTTGGCTGTATTTTCCTTCTTGATCAGCATTTTTTCCAGCCGCTGATCTGAAGCTAATCCGATCTGATGTCCTAGCCCTGTTAATCTTAAGTCTGCATTATCTTGTCGGAGCAAAAGCCGGAATTCGGCCCGAGAAGTAAACATTCGATAAGGCTCCTCGGTACCTTTATTGATCAAATCATCTATAAGCACACCAATGTATGCATCTGATCTTTTCAATAAGAAGGGATCTTTTTCCTGTACTTTTAATGAGGCATTGATTCCTGCGATTAATCCCTGAGATGCGGCTTCTTCGTAACCCGTTGTTCCATTGATTTGACCCGCGAAATAGAGGTTTTCGATTAATCGGGTCTCTAAAGTCAGATTCAATTGTGTGGGTGGGAAGAAGTCATATTCTATTGCATAGCCTGGGCGAAACATTTTCGCATTTTCAAATCCTGGAATTTTTCGCATGGCTTTGTATTGAACATCTTCTGGTAGGGAGGTAGAAAAACCATTGATGTACATTTCTACAGTATTCCAGCCTTCCGGTTCTACGAATATTTGATGCCTGTCCCGCTCTGCAAAACGGTTGATCTTATCTTCTATCGAAGGACAATATCTTGGTCCAAGTCCCTGAATTCTTCCATTAAACATGGGTGAGCGGTCAAAACCCTCCTCCAGTGTTTCATGTACAGCTTTATTTGTATAGGTTATCCAGCACGTTCGTTGTTCTTTTAGTGCTGTAGTGCTGTCCTCAAAGCTGAACTTTTCAGGATTTTCGTCTCCGTATTGGACTTCCATTTTTGAATAGTCCAGACTTCTTCCATCCACTCTAGGCGGAGTACCGGTTTTCATTCTCCCAGCTTCGAAGCCTAATTCTACCAGTTGTTCGGTAATACCTTTTGATGCGGCCTCACCAGTTCTTCCTCCTCCGAACTTTTTTTCTCCGATATGAATGATTCCATTTAGAAAAGTCCCATTGGTCAGCACCACAGATTTAGCATTGATTTCTAATCCTATTCCTGTTCGTACTCCT
>CAZFSC010000001.1:66344-81490 GCA_964521585.1 uncultured Limnohabitans sp. | reverse complement strand
CCCATCCTACCTGCTGCATGTGCTGCCTCGCAGCCAGCATGCCCAGCCCCCACTACTATGACATCATATATTGGAAACATTGTCATTCTTTCTTTACTGTTCCACGTGAAACACGTGTGATTTATTTAATAATATTTCAAAATGTTTCACGTGGAACGTTTCACAGTTTGATATAATTCAATTGCAGTCTCTTCTTTCATTCTCATGACTTCAGTCTCTTTTTTTGACTTATCCTTATATCCCATGAGATGGAGCAGTCCGTGACTTATTACCCTACTCAATTCGGTTTCTTCATTTATCTTGAGTTTTTGTGCATTTTCATTTACCCGATCAATGCTGATAAATATGTCTCCCTCGATTTCGTTTTCGTATTCCGAATTGTCAAACGTGATGATGTCCGTATAAGTGTCGTGATTGAGGTAATCCAAATTGATTTGATACAGGTATTCGTCTGAGCAGAAAATATAATTCAGTTCTTTGATTTTATATCCTTCCTCTTTGGCTATTTGGACAAGCCATTTCTTCCGCATTAGTTTTTCTTTAAGCGTAAAGGAAGTTTCTTCAGAAAAGAAATGTATCGCCATTTTAATTCATATAGAATGAAAGAATTATTTTCCGACCGCTCTCCTCAAATTTTACTTCGTCACTGAGATGCTTGATCAAGAAAATCCCTCTTCCACCTGTTTTTTCTATGTTTTCAGGTTCGGTAGGATCTTTCAATTCTGATGAATCGAAACCTATCCCCTCATCTTCAATGGTGAATTTCAATGTGTTTTCTTCAATACTGAGCTCTAAATGAACCAGTTTGTTTTTGTCATTTCGATTGCCGTGAATGATTGCATTACTGATGCATTCTGTCACTGAAATCATGATGTTGCCATAAATATCATCGTTAATCTCAAAGCTTTCCCTGGCATTGTCGATGAAACTTTCAATAATTTTAATGTTCTCAATTAAAGATGGAATTGAAATTTTTATAGTTTTCATCATGATTGTATTGAAAGTCCTATTTTCATTTGTCTGATTTTATTCTATTTCTAGGAGGATTGGGCAATGATCAGAATGCTTGGCTTCCGGTAAAATTACTGATCTTTTCAATCTGTTCTGGAGCTGGTCGGTGACCATGTGATAATCAATTCTCCAGCCCAAGTTCTTTGATCTTGCACCAGCGCGATAGCTCCACCAGGTATAGTGATGGGGATCAGGATTGAAGTGTCTGAAGGTGTCCAAAAATCCTGAAGAGGTGAATTTATCCATCCAAGCTCGTTCTTCCGGTAAAAATCCAG
This sequence comes from uncultured Limnohabitans sp., assembly GCA_964521585.1. Lineage (GTDB taxonomy): Bacteria > Bacteroidota > Bacteroidia > Cytophagales > Cyclobacteriaceae > Algoriphagus. Next base: position 80,204 of record CAZFSC010000001.1, on the reverse strand, counting down.
AACTGTTTTTATTGGAGATCGGATTATGAATATCTATTGCTTTGTGACAAATATTGTAATCCCCGCTTAGAATAAGATTTGAATTAGTTTTTTTTAAATCCTGCATGTAGCCATATACGTCATCAAGAAATTCGTATTTGAAGCCCTGTCTCAAGTCTCCTGTCGTGCCGGAGGGGAAATATGAAGAGATAAAAGAAAAGTTTTCGAAGTCCGCTTGGATCATTCTTCCTTCATCATCATACTTTTTCAGGCCCATGCCATATTTTACGGATTTGGGTTTTATTCTCGTCAGAATTGCTACTCCGCTGTATCCCTTTTTTACTGCAGGATGCCAGTATATTTCATAGCCAAGATCTTCAAAAACCTTTGGATTAATCTGGCTTAATTCTGCCTTAATTTCCTGTAAACCAATAACATCTGGACTAACTTGGATTAACCAATCCATAAAGCCTTTATTCATTGCCGCCCTGATACCGTTTACGTTATATGAGATAATCTTCACTTATTTAATTGATTTCTATATGATATTCCTTTTCAAAATAATCTAAGACTTGAATCTTTAGAAGTTTTTCCTGTTCCAGTAGATCAAAATGGGGTAATTCTTTGACAAGATTCCAATGTGGCCAGCCATCCTGATCTATAAAATCAAGTTCATAAAAACCCGCAAGACTCAATACTTTGCATACTGCAATATGCATTAAATCTTGTTTTTGCTCTTTGCTGAAAGTTCTGGTCCCCTGACCAAGTTCCTGAACACCGATAAGGAAAAGTACGCCATTGAGGTCTGCAGGTTTTTTTCCGATGGTTTCTTTTAAGCCATCTAGCAGTTTTGCCCAGCGTCTTTCCAATTCAAGATCTTTTTTCACGAGTTACTTTTTTCTAATTCTTCCCAATATTCTGTAGCTCTCCTTAGATGTGGGATCACGATAGATCCTCCAATCAGCGTTGCAATTGAAAATACCTCGAAAATTTCTGCTTTGTTCAGACCGGCCTCATAAGATTTTCCCAAATGATATTTAATGCAGTCATCGCATCGCAAAACCATGGAACATGCAAGACCAATCATTTCTTTGGTTTTTACATCCAGCTCTCCTGCTGCATAGGCATTGGTATCCAGATTAAAAAAGCGTTTAATCACTTTATTGTCCGCGGCCATGATACTTTCATTCATTTTGCTGCGGTAAGCATTGAATTCCTCTATAAGATTCATTAAATTAACTGTTTAGGAAAATGTAGGATGCAAATATACCATGTATTTGTCCTCGGGAGTGTACAACAAGCCTTTTTAGCAATGCGTTTATTTTTTGTAAAAGATTTTTTGGATTTGATTTTTCCCAGAAACTGCGACCTCTGTGGACAGGCACTTTTTGATCGTGAAAAATGCCTCTGCTCAGTTTGTATTGGTTTATTGCCAATCACCAGTTATCATTTGCGTGCCTCAGATAACGATCTGACCGATAAAGTGAGAGGCCTGAGTCAGATTGAGCTAGCAATGGCTTTTCTGAAATTCACAAAAGAAGGCAAATCCCAGCAACTTCTTCACCAATTAAAATATAGAAATAAGCCTTTTTTGGCCCAAGAACTAGGCGAGCTTTATGGTAAGGTATTGTCTGACAGTAATTTAAATGGCCGATGGGATATAATTATCCCAGTACCACTACATCCTATGAAGCTGAAACGGAGAGGATACAATCAAAGTGAAGAGTTTGCAAAAGGCTTGAGCAAAGAACTTGCAATCCCGGTTCAGGATATTCTGGAACGTAAAAAATTTACGGAGACGCAAACCAAGAAAAGTCGTCTGGAACGAATGGTCAATGTGGATGATGTTTTTGAAATCAAGGAAGGGAAAAAAGTCACTCAACAATCCATCATGTTGGTTGATGACGTCATGACCACTGGAGCGACCCTATGCGCTTGTGCAAATGTAATCTTGAGAAATAGCGCAAAAACTGTAGATTTGGTCACATTAGCAGCTGGAGGAAAAATATGACTAATATCGATATCGAACACCTAAAATTTCCGATTGGGAAATTCGAAGTCCCAGAAAGGATCACTTTTGAGCAAATTCTCGAATCCATTGAGTATCTGGGTAAATTCCCGTCTTATTTGATAGATTCTACAATCCAAATTTCTGATGATCAGCTGAATACGCTCTATCGTCCAGGGGGATGGACAATTAAACAAGTGATCCATCATCTTGCAGATAGTCACATGAACGCTTTTATCAGATTCAAGCTGGCACTGACAGAAGCAAATCCCCAAATCAAACCCTATGATGAAGCTGCTTGGGCCAATCTCCCCGACGCTTCGATCTCTATAGATACCTCTTTGGATATTATCCGCGCTATTCATTTTAGGTGGACTGTTTTGCTCCAATCAATGACCGAACAAGACTTCCAAAAGACCTATTTTCATCCGGAAAAAAACCGAAGCCAGACCTTAGCAGAAGTCGTATTGATGTACGCTTGGCATTCAAAGCATCATTTGGCGCATGTACTTCTTCCAGGTTTGAGCGAGGCAAAATTCTAATTTTTCTTCATGGAGAAAGCGCCGCTTTGGTTAAATGGGGAGAAAAAATAATCCGAAGTAACAGAATCTAAAACAAGTCAAAAAATGAATATTTCTCTGAAAAATCAGTTGATTCTTGTCACAGGAGCTTCCAGAGGGATCGGGAGAGCTATCGCCAAACAGCTAGCCGAGTCAGGAGCAAAAGTGATTATTCACTTCAACCGAAATCAAAAAGAAGCTGAATCACTTCTTGCTGAAATCAAAGGAGAGGCCTATTTAGCCTCTTGCGATTTGTCTAATCCTTCTAAAGTAGTTGGCTTCATACCTGAACTTGTAAATAAATATGGCCCGATCACCTCTATTGTCAATAATGCAGGAATAGCCAGATCGGCTCCGGATACGCTCAATACCTCTGAATGGTTGCAGATCTGGGATGAGACTCTTGCCGTCAACACTACCTCGCTGGCCATACTTTGTAAAGAATTTGTGGATCAAGCCAAAACCCAGAATGGAGGGAGAATCATTAATATCAGTTCGAGAGCTGCTTTTCGGGGCGACACCACAGATTATATTGCTTATGCAGCCTCTAAGGGAGCGATAGTCAGTATCACAAGGACAATTGCTAGACATTACGGTAAACTTGGAATAAAAGCATTTTTAATTGCTCCGGGATTTACCAGAACGGATATGGCCGAGGAGATCTTATCGGAATATGGAGAAGAATTCGCATTGAATGATATTGCTTTACCGGAGCTGACCAAACCGGAAGATCTTGCGCCAATGGTGACCCTGCTGTGTTCGGGCTTGGCTGATCATGCTACAGGAGCCAGTATTGATATCAATGCAGGATCTTACGTACATTAAAACACATGGAAAAAGAAGAGTTCAGAAAAAGAGCCCACGAACTGGTTGACTGGATGGCGGATTACCTTAGTCAAAAGGAAAACTATCCGGTTACCCCACAGCTTGAGCCTAAAGCTATTTTCAATCAGATTCCAGAAGCCGCACCTGACCAAGGAGAATCTTTTGATCAGATTTTTGAAGATTTTAAAGAGGTAATTGTCCCTGGAATGACCCATTGGCAGCATCCGGCATTTTTCGGGTATTTTCCAGCAAACAATTCTGAGCCTTCCATCCTTGCAGAAATGTTGATGGCTACGTTAGGAGCCCAATGCATGTCTTGGTTGACTTCTCCTGCAGCAACAGAATTGGAAGAGCGTGTCTGCGATTGGTTAAGGGATGCAAAAGGAATCGATAAATCCTGGAAAGGATCTATCCATGACACGGCGAGCACAGCTACACTTAGCGCAATTCTAGCCGCCAGGGAAAAGGCAAGCAATTATCAGATCAATGAGAATGGGTTTAAGGGAAATGAAAAATTCCGAATTTATTCTTCTACCCATGTCCATTCCTCTATTGACAAGGCACTCAAAATTGCCGGATTAGGGCTTACCAATCTGGTGAGGATCCCCGTCGATGAGAAATTTGCAATGATTCCAGAAGAACTGGAAAAAGCAATTGAGCAAGATATTAAGAACGGTTACCAGCCACTCTGTCTAATAGCCGCACTGGGAACGACGAGCTCGACAGCGGTAGATCCAATTAAAGAAATCGCTCAAATCGCTCATAAATATCAAATTTGGCATCATATCGATGCTGCTTTTGCAGGGACAGCCTTACTCCTACCCGAGTTTCAGAAATTGATTGAAGGTCATGAACTGGCCGATAGCTATGTTTTCAATCCTCATAAATGGATGTTTACTAATTTTGACTGTACGATCATGTACCTGAAAGAACCTCATTTCTTGGTCAATACATTCTCCATGACTCCTGAGTATCTGAAGACAAACCTGGATGATGAAGTAAATAATTACCGGGACTGGGGGATTCCACTTGGCAGAAGATTCCGGGCATTAAAATTATGGTTTGTGATCCGGTCTTATGGACTGGCTGGATTGCGAAATAAGCTTCAAAACCATCTTGATTTGACTCAAAAAGCAAAATCCTGGATCGAAAGTCATAAGAATATGGAAATTTTGGCACCTGTCAATTTTAATACGATTTGCTTTCGATATTATTTTGAGGAGTTGAGTCTGGAAAAGGAAAATCAGATCAATGAGACCTGGATGAATCAGGTCAATGCGACTGGAAAAGCATTTTTTTCACATACCAAATTGAATGGAAAATATGTCATCCGATGGGTAATCGGCCAAACCGACGTTACCGAAAAACATCTTCAGGCTGCTTGGGGTTTGCTACTTGAGCAATTGGAGATAATGCTAAAGGAAAAGTAAAACATGCCTCAAAAATCGAGTTCAGATCCGGTTTTTACACCTGAATTGCTTCGAATCATCAAAATTTTTGGAGCAGTGTCAATTGGACTCGTAATAATTCTTTCCTTTTTCAATGAGCGGAGAGCAAATAATACCGGAGAAGATCCAATTTTCAGAATGACGGATGCCAACAGGATCTATTTTCTGAATATGAAGGCTATCAAATATAATCGCGAACAAAGACGTGATGCCGGAATGATTGTTTTGCGACACAAAAAGTTGGAAAAAGAAGGTGATGTGCCCAATCTAAAGCTGATGATTATTCTGAATTCGCAAAAAGATGAGGCATACATCTATTTGGAACCCATAAATCTGGAATGGCCTCTAACTTTAAAATTGGAAGCCGAATCCGGTACTGAAGTAGTTACTTTTCAAAATGGCAATAAAACAGATCATTATGAAATGTTTCAAACGCTAAAACCCTACATCGATAAAAATGCAAATGTGCAGATTCAAACAGAAAATGGATGGAGATCGATCTGGGAAACGCCTGAAGAAAAGGAAGCGCTTCAAACGATTAAGGAAGATTACGAAAATCTGATAGATTGAGATGAATACCGAAAATAAGATTCTGAAATACTTTAAATCACTCGAAGGGAAAACTATGGATCAGACGCCTTCCCAGGCGGTCAATTGGCTTAAGGGTACGCTTGTCTGGATGGAACATGGATCAGCCAAAGTCAGCTATGAAGTCGTGGAGCAAATGTGCAATCCGGCTAAAATTCTGCACGGAGGGATTGCTTCATTGATGATGGATGAGGTAATCGGGCTGGCCAATATTGCTTTGGGAGGAGAATATCTGATGACCAGTATTAATCTGAATGTCGATTTTTTGGCTTCTGCACAAGTAGGCGACCAGATAGAAGTAGAAGCGAAATTGGTTCGCTCAGGGTCAAATCTGAATCATTGGGAGTGCAGTATCAAAAAGAATGACGGTAAAATAGTCGCAAAATCAGCCAGCAATATGATAAAAACCCATATTAAACTAAAAGACTTAGGATTTAAGGATCGAATCTACTAAGATTGCCTTCCTATGAAAAAACTCTTTTTTGTTCTGGTTTTTGGATTGGTATCCACTACCTCTTTTGCCCAATGGGCAGTCTCGTTCCATCAAAGTAATCTCCCATTTATTGGAGTAAACAAGCAAATCGGTGAGCGATGGATTCCCGAGTTTCGTGTGGGAGTTGATAATTACATTGGGGATTTAGGATTTGAACTCGTGGCGAATTACGTGCTCAAACAGGATGATGATAAGCAAATTTATGTGGGCTTGGGCGGAAGAGTGAATCTTTTTGACGGTTTGGTGATTCCGGTCGGGATTAATGTTTATCCCTTTTCCAAAAAAGATTTTGGCTTTCATTTAGAAGCGGCACCCCTAATTGAATTTGAGGATGGGGCGATCTTTCGGGGGTCCTTCGGAATACGTTACCGCTTTCTCAAAGATTGAATCGATCCAGTTTGACCATAAAATCCCAAATGGCGATTCCCAGGGTGACCGAGATATTCAAAGAATGTTTGGTCCCTAATTGTGGAATTTCCAGCACGTAATCACAGCTTTGTATTACTTCATCTTCTACTCCAAACACCTCATTTCCAAATACTAAAGCGAATTTTTCCTCAGTTTTTGGGACGAAATTATGGAGCATGATAGATCGGTCTACCTGCTCCAGTGCACATAGCGTGTATTCTTCCTTTTTGAGTTTTTCCACAGCGGAAATCGTAGTCGGAAAATACTCCCATTCCACGGATTCGGTGGCTCCAAGAGCAGTTTTTTGGATATCACGATGCGGAGGTGTTCCGGTAATCCCGCAGAGGTAAATCTTCTGGATTCGAAAGGCATCTCCGGTTCGAAAGGCAGAACCTACATTATTGAGACTTCGGATGTTGTCCAATACCAGAACCAAAGGAGATTTTTTGACTTCTTTATATTCTTCGATCGAGAGCCGCTCCAGCTCTTCCATACTTAATTTTTTCATCCCTTTTTGTTCTCCTTATTGAATGCCGTATTTTCAGGCCTGATTCGCCAGAATTTCATTTTAAAAACAAAAGTAATCATATCCCAATGAGTAAGTCCAAAGACGGAAACGAAACCCCATTGATGAAACAATATAATGCCATCAAGGCCAAGCATCCTGGTGCCTTGTTATTGTTTCGTGTGGGAGATTTTTATGAGACTTTCGGAGAAGATGCAATCAGGGCGAGTAAGATCTTAGATATTGTCCTGACTAAACGTGCAAACGGTGCCGCTTCACATATTGAATTGGCTGGTTTTCCTCACCATTCGCTGGACAATTATCTTCCAAAGCTGGTTCGTGCCGGTAATCGGGTAGCAATTTGTGACCAATTAGAGGATCCTAAATCTGTAAAAGGAATCGTAAAACGTGGCGTAACCGAATTGGTGACACCCGGTTTGTCATTCAATGATCAAGTATTAGATACCAAGAAAAACAACTTTTTGGCTTCTATCTATTTCGGTAAAGAGGTACATGGAATCTCATTTTTGGATCTCTCTACGGGAGAATTTATGTGTGCTGAGGGCAAGTTATCCTATCTGGAAAAACTGATCCAAAGCTTTGCACCAGCGGAGATCATTTATTCGAAAGCTGCCAAAAAAACAGCCTCGGATCTGCTTAAGAACGAATTCATCACCTTTCATTGTGAGGATTGGGTATTTCAGTATGATTTCACTTATGAAAAACTGACAGATCATTTTGGAACTGCCAATCTAAAAGGATTTGGGATTGAAGAACTTCAGGCAGGGACCATAGCAGCCGGTGCGATTTTATATTATCTCGAAGAGACTGAGCACAAGGAAATCCAGCATATCTCCGCGATATCAAGAATAGCTGAAGAGAAGTATGTCTGGTTGGATAAATTCACCATCCGCAATCTGGAACTTGTTTTTCCTCAACATGAAGGTGGGGTTCCTTTGATTCAGGTTTTGGATCAAACGGTGACAGCCATGGGCTCAAGAATGATGAAAAAATGGCTCGTTCTTCCTTTGAAAGAAAAGGGCCTGATTGAAGAAAGACTCAATGTGGTCGATTTTTTTTATCAGAATCCTGCATTGATCGAGGAGATCCTAGGCCCGATGAAACTGATTGGAGATCTGGAGCGGCTGATTTCAAAAGTGGTAGTGGGTCGTGCGAATCCCCGTGAGATCAATCAAATCAAACGAGCGCTCAAAGTCACGCTTCCCATCAAGCAACTTTTGAAAATCCAGAAAAATCCAACTCTGAAAAAACTCTCAGACCAATTACATCCCTGTGAGTTTCTACTTGAAAAAATTGAAAGAGAATTGAAAGAAGATGCCCCTATGCTCACCCACCAGGGCGGAATCATCAAAGACGGAGTGGATGAGGAATTGGACGAATATCGTGGATTAGCTACTTCTGGTAAGGATTTTTTGCTAAAAATCCAGCAGCGGGAAGTAGAAAAAACAGGAATCTCCTCACTTAAAATAGCTTTCAATAAAGTATTTGGCTACTACTTGGAGGTGACACATGCCCATCGGGAAAAGGTTCCCCAAGAATGGATCAGAAAGCAGACCTTGGTCAATGCGGAGCGATACATTACTCCTGAGCTCAAAGAATACGAGGAAAAAATCCTCAATGCGGAAGAAAAAATGATCGGCATCGAACAGACCTATTTTCAGGCCTTGATTCAGGAGACGGCCCAGTTTGTCAGCGAGATCCAGCAAAATGCCAGAGTTTTGGGTACTTTGGACGCACTCCTTTCTTTCGCGCAGGTAGCTCTGAATAACAATTACGCAAGACCTAAAATTTCAGATACAGAGTCCTTGGAAATCAAAGAGGGAAGACATCCGGTAATTGAAAAGCAACTTCCTCCTGGAGATAATTACGTTCCCAACGACATCTATCTGGACAACGATACCCAGCAGATCATTATCATCACCGGCCCTAATATGGCAGGTAAGTCGGCTCTATTGAGACAGACAGCTCTGATCGTACTGATGGCCCAAATGGGTTCATTTGTACCAGCTTCCTACGCGAGAATCGGAATTATCGACAAAGTATTTACTCGGGTGGGAGCATCCGATAATCTTTCTAAAGGCGAATCCACTTTTATGGTTGAGATGACTGAGACTGCCAGTATTTTGAATAATTTATCTGACCGGAGTCTGGTTTTGATGGATGAGATTGGGCGGGGCACGTCTACCTACGATGGGGTATCAATTGCCTGGTCTATTGTGGAATATTTGCACAATCATCCCAATTTTAGGGCGAAGACCCTCTTTGCCACGCATTATCACGAATTAAATCAACTGGCCTCTGATTTTCCCAAAATCAAAAACTTCAATGTATCGGTAAAGGAAGTTGGCGATAAAGTAATTTTTATGCGGAAACTGGAGCAAGGAGGCAGCGAGCATAGCTTTGGGATCCATGTCGCTCAAATGGCAGGTATGCCGAACCCAATTGTATTGCGTGCATCCGAAATCATGTCCCATCTGGAAAAGGATAAATCCGTGAGTAAGAGGAAGGAAAATGTGAAATCCATTCCAAAGAACAATTACCAACTCAGCATGTTCGAGTTAGATCCAAAATTTCAGGAGGCTAAGGAAATGATTGATAAAATTGATATCAATTCTATTTCTCCGATAGAAGCGCTTTTAAAACTTCATGAGATCAAAAAGAAAATGGAAGCTTGATAAAGCCGTAATTGCTATATTTAATATTAAGACCTGTAAATCGGATTTATTTTTATGGACAAAGTGCTCTTAAGGGATTTAAGAAAACAAGATAAATACACCAAGTTTTTCAAGGAATGGCAGCAACAGGAGTTCAAAGATCATCCAGATGAAAACCGGGTACTCGAGGATTTAGAAACGCTCAGCAAAAACATCGGGATGCGTGAAGGATTTGTGATTGCCTGCTTTGACTATCGAAAGCTCGGTTTGGCATTTTTCACAGGAGATGTGGAAAAAATCACTGGATATCCTGAATCGATTTTTCATGCGACAGGAATGGAGGCATCATTTTCCCTGATTCATCCGGAAGACCGGCCGGAGTTGTTTCACTTTCAGAAAATCGTATTTGATGTATTTCATCAGCTGACCTTGCCGGAAAGGCATAGTTTCGAGTTTTCTTATACGACAAGGTGGGTGCACCGGACTACCAACGAAGTCATGTGGATGATTGGTAAGGCCAAACCTTTTTACATCGATTCTGAGGGTAATTTTGCTATTGACTTACATATCATCATTCAATTGAACCATACCCCAAAAGTTACCAGTTATGACTGGAATTACTCTTATCAAAAAGAGGACGGAACTAGGGTCTATGTGAGCAAGAGTTCTCCTAAGGATAATTTCATTAGCTTGACTAAAAAGGAAAAACAAATTGTCCAGATGATATTGGACGGGAAGGAATCTAAGGAGATTGGTGAAGAGATGAATATCTCTATAAATACCGTTGGAACCCATCGCAAAAACATATTAAAGAAGCTAAATGCAAGAAATGTAGGCGAAATGATTAAAATTCTTGCTTCTTATGACTTCTGATAGTGACTTGAATATCAAGGAATAGGTATCAAAACAGCAAGATTTTAAAAAAAATTAAGCATTGAATTCTTGTAAATTTATCTTTGTGGCTTACCTTTGCATCCACAATGAATTCAGAAAAAGCTCTGAGTCATCAAAAGCGAGAGTAGCTCAGCTGGTAGAGCACGACCTTGCCAAGGTCGGGGTCGCGAGTTCGAATCTCGTCTCCCGCTCAAAAAAGCCCTTGATTCAAGGGCTTTCTTGTTTCGGTAAATAAGTAGCTCCGGTACACCGGAGTGAAGCCGGGATGGTGGAATAGGTAGACACGCAAGACTTAAAATCTTGTGGGAGCAATCCCGTGCGGGTTCGATTCCCGCTCCTGGTACCCTGGGCCTCGCAGTAATGCGAGGCTTTTTTATTTTCTGGGGGAAATTAATTTCAAGCTATCCAATTGACCTTAATATGAATTGGAGCAGACTTGAAGGATTAAGAGAAGGCCCTCTTCTGGCCTCACCCATATTTTAAATCGGAGGAATTATCTTTCCAAAATCGCCTTCAGATCTGCCGGAGAATAATTCACCGACTTCAAGGTCTTATGGTCTCCTTCCCGAAACACCAAATACAAGTCTCCTTCTTTCTCGTAAAAACAAGGAGTGCCTTTTGCTTCATAGTGGGCCACCGTGGCCTTTGCCTCTGATTCTGTTTTGCAGGCTTTACTCATATTGGATCGCTGTACTTCATCAAAAAGGGCTTTGAATTTTTCTCCCAAGCCAAACTCCAGAATCGCGCCCGAAAGGACATATTGTAAATCGCAAAGTGCATCGGCGATTTCCACCAAATCCTTATTTTCGATGGCCTCTTCCAATTCTTTTAACTCTTCAGCTAACAGAGAAACTCGCAAATGGCACCTTACTTCGGAGGGAATAGTAGGTTCAGGCAATACCGGATGTTTGAAGGTCTGATGAAACTGGGCAACTGAAGTGAGTGATTTTGGATCTTGCATAAAAAACGTCTGGTTTAGAGCTCAAATAAAGTAAAAAGGCCGGAGAACCCGGCCTTTTACAACTTTAATATATTACAATAAAGAATTAGTTTCTTTTCTTCAGAATTACTGCAGCATCCAGATTACTCATGATTTTTGAATAGATCAGGGTATTGCCATCCAAGCCATCGGGACCTATTTCGATCACTCCGTTGGAATTTCCATCCAAAGCCAATGAAAAGTCCACCCCAGAAAAAAGCTTGCTCATATCGAAGTCCAATAATATTTCACTTTGGCCCTGAACCTCTATTCCGTTGTTTGATTCAGAGATGGCACGAATTGTTTTTTCGATTTGTGACCAAAGAACTGCCTCTTTGTTATTGATTTGGCCTTTGATCCAGATGGACTTATCAAACTTCGGATTAGCTGAAGTCACTGTGGTGTTTTTCTTTAATAGAAATTCAGCCTCAGCATAGTTTCCTTCCGGAGTTTCTCCTTGTGCAATTAATTCGGTTTTGCTATCTCCGTTTGCAAGGATAGTGAGCGACTTGGTTTCAGCAGATGAGGTATACAGACTTGAATTCAAATTAGTCTTTAAGCTGATGTTTCCGATGTTTATTCCACTTTGTACATCCGCCTTTGCAACGTATCTCAATTTCAAATCAGAGGTTGCTACAGTAAATTCATTTGCTGAAAACCCATTGACAATAACCCTTGAATTGCTGTTACTTGCCGAACCCTCACTAGCGGTTGCAAATAATCTTGCATTGGAGTTTCCGGCAGAAGGTGCCTGATCTTCCTTATCTGAACAGGAACTGAAAATACTGCAAATTGTGAAGGCAAGGAATAATGCACTTACAAAATTCTTTTTCATATCAATTTTATTTTGGTGTCCATTACCAGATCCAATCCAAGTGCCAGCTGGCAGAAGAAATCATAAAAGAAAGCCACCAAAATCTGAATTGGATCTAAAAATGGAGCAAAAAAAAATCGACGTGCGAGAGGCTTCGTCGATTTGAAAAGAAGAAGAATGACGGAGTTAACTAATTGATAAATAACGTTCTGAAACTAAATTCCAATTGATAATATTCCAAAATGCAGAAACATAATCAGCTCTTCTGTTTTGATAATTGAGGTAATAGGCATGTTCCCAAACATCCAATCCCAACAGTGGAATCCCTTTGAAATCGGAAAGGTCCATGAGTGGATTATCCTGATTAGGTGTGGAGCCTACGACCAAATTGTTGCTCTCATCTACGACCAACCAAGCCCATCCTGATCCAAATCTGGACTTTGCAGCATCCTCGAATTGCTTGACGAATGCTTCGAAACTTCCAAAAGAGTTTGTTATCGCATCTGCCAGCTTGCCTCCAGGTCTCTCTGCGGCATCCGGGCTCATGATCTTCCAAAATAACTCGTGATTGTAATGTCCCCCAGCATTATTCCTCATTTTGGTAGAATAGCTGGATATTTTACTCAAAACCTCTTCCAGAGATGTATTGGTATCCACATTTTCTTCTCCGATTGCCTCAGCTAAATTTTTTGCATAACCAGCCGCATGTTTGGTGTAATGAATCTCCATCGTAAGCGCATCGATATGGGGTTCGAGTGCGGTATAATCATAGCTAAGTGGAGTCTGGGTAAAGCCACTGGTCAACACTTTTTGTTCATTTCCAACGGCGGGATTTGCTTGGGCGCTTAGAATACCTGTACCTGCCAGTCCTATGGCGATGCTGGCTTTGGAGGCATTGGCCAAAAACAGCCTTCTGGTCATAAAATTAGATTTTGGATTCATCTGGTTTTAGGTTTTAAAATCTTTTGATGAAGCTAAAATTAATAATTTAAATACTCACTTTTGAAAATTGACAATCAGACAATAAGTCTGATTTTATGACAAGTTGTTTAAGTTTGTATTACACAAATGCCTTGGATAGGTTTTTGTCTCGTATTACAATCAATAATATTCATGGAAATTTCATTTTATAAATATCAGGGGACCGGCAATGATTTTGTCATGATCGATGATCGGCAAAAGTTGATTGATTCGACAGATTTGGATCTGGTAGCCCGACTTTGCAACCGCAGATTTGGAATAGGAGCGGATGGCTTGATCCTGATTCGAAATCATCCTGATTTTGATTTTGAAATGATTTATTTCAATGCAGACGGGAGTCAAAGTATGTGTGGGAATGGTGCCAGATGCGCGGTCTCCTTTGCCGCACAGTTAGGAATTGTGAAATACAGCGCGAATTTTCTGGCGATTGATGGACCTCACACCGCTTTGATTAAAGATGGATTGGTCCATTTGAAAATGGGAGATGTAGCCAAAGTGGAAGAAAAAGGGGATGACCTTTTTGTCAATACAGGCTCACCGCACCACATCCGGTTTGTAGACCAACTGAATCAATATCCGGTCTATTCTGAGGGCAAAGAAATACGATATGATGAGCAATACGCTCCGGCAGGCACAAATGTCAATTTTGTGAAGCAAATCACGCTAGACGAGTTATATGTCAGAACCTATGAGCGGGGGGTTG
>CAZFSC010000001.1:0-66334 GCA_964521585.1 uncultured Limnohabitans sp. | reverse complement strand
ATGAGACGCTTTCCTGTGGCACAGGAGTGACTGCCGCCGCCATTGCTTTTGCAAAAGATCGACCGGAGGCTCAAGTAAAAATAAATACCCTTGGGGGTCAATTATCCGTAAAATTCAAATCCGAGCAGGATGGAAGCTTCAATGATGTCTGGCTTATCGGCCCAGCGGAGCAAGTTTTTGCCGGAACAATAATGATTTAAAAAGCCCGTGCCGGGAAGGGTTTCGGTGTGAGGCGAATTACCAATTATAATAAAAAGGGCTTAATTTTAAGCTTCCATTTGAGAATTACAAAAAACCAACATGTTAGATTTTATAGCAAAAGGACTTGCTAAAGTTTTTGGAACCAAGTCTGATCGAGATATCAAGGAACTCCTACCGATTGTCAAGGAGATTAATGAAGTTTTTGAGGCACTGAAGGGAATCTCTGACGAAGAACTCCGTGCTAAAACCGGAGAAATCAAATCTCAGATCAATGAACACCTCAGTGTGTACGATAAGAAAATCGTCGATATCAAAGCTAAAGTTGAGGAATTGCCGGCTACTGCAATTCATGAAAAAGATCAGCTTTTCAACCAAATCGATCAAATCGAAAAAGATCGGGACGAGGCTTTAGAGGAAATCCTTCAGAAAGTATTGCCTTCCGCTTTCGCAGTAGTCAAAGAGACCGCTCGTAGACTCAAAGAGATTGGTCAATTGGTAGTAAAAGCCAATCCAAGAGATATGGAAATCGCTGCATTAAAAAGCAATGTGGAGATTCAGGGTGATAATGCGATTTGGCATAACAAATGGCTTGCTGCAGGCTCGGAAGTAGTCTGGGATATGGTGCATTATGATGTGCAGCTGATCGGTGGTATGGTGTTGCACAAAGGTAAAATTGCTGAAATGGCGACTGGGGAAGGTAAAACCTTAGTATCTACTCTACCCGCATATTTGAATGCATTGGCCGGAAGAGGAGTTCATATCGTAACTGTAAACGACTATCTGGCAAAGCGTGACTCTGAATGGAATGCCCCGCTTTTTGAATTTCACGGACTTACGGTAGACTGTATCGATAAATACACTCCCAACTCAGCCGGAAGAAAGAAAGCGTATGCCAGTGATATTGTCTATGGAACCAACAACGAATTCGGTTTCGATTATCTAAGAGATAACATGGCCCGCGAGGCAGGAGATTTGGTGCAGGGAAAGCACCACTTCGCCATGATTGATGAGGTCGATTCAGTATTGATTGATGATGCCCGGACTCCTTTGATCATTTCCGGCCCGGTGCCAAAGGGAGATGTTCATGAGTTTGAAGATATGAAACCGAGGGTATCGGCTTTGGTGGAAGAACAACGAAAATTGATTCAGGGATTTTTGACCTCTGCCAAAAAACTGATCGCCGAAGGCAACGAAAAAGAGGGAGGATTGGCATTGTTCCGAGCGTATAGGGGCATTCCCAAGTATAAGCCCTTGATCAAATACTTATCCGAACCAGGAATTCGGGTGATTCTGCAGAAAACTGAAAACTTTTACCTGCAGGATAATAAGCGGAATATGCCTGAAGCAGATGAGCCGCTTTTATTTACCATCGATGAAAAAACCAATGTGGTCGATCTTACAGATCGCGGAATTGAGTCGATGACTACCAAAAATGAAAATGCGGACTTCTTTATCCTTCCGGATATCGGTGTGGTCATCGCAGAACTTGAGAAATCTGAAGAGATTGACGAGAAAGAAAAGCTGATTCGTAAAGAAGAGGCAATCAAAGACTACAGTGTAAAAGCCCAACGGATTCATACCGTAAATCAGTTGCTTAAAGCATATTGCATGTTTGAGCGGGATACGGAATATATCCTGGTAGATGGCAAGGTTAAGATCGTAGATGAGCAGACAGGTCGTGTGATGGAAGGTCGTCGGTATTCTGACGGATTGCACCAGGCGATCGAGGCAAAAGAAAATGTAAAAGTCGAGGATGCCACTCAGACTTATGCCACGATTACCCTTCAGAATTATTTCAGAATGTATCATAAGCTAGCCGGTATGACCGGTACAGCCGAGACTGAAGCAGGAGAATTCTGGGAAATCTATAAACTCGATGTGGTCGTGATTCCGACTAATCGGGTCATCCAGCGCGAGGACAAGGAAGACAAAGTATACAAGACTGTACGGGAGAAATTTAACGCAGTCGTCGAGGAAATCAACGAATTGGTAGCTGCGGGAAGACCGGTTCTCGTAGGTACAACTTCAGTGGAAATATCCGAAGTGCTCAGCCGAATGCTGACTTTGAAGAAAATTCCTCATCAGGTTTTGAATGCCAAGCAGCATGCCAAAGAAGCGGATGTAGTAGCCGCGGCAGGTCAAAGCGGGACAGTAACTATCGCTACCAACATGGCTGGACGAGGTACGGATATCAAACTTTCGCCAGAATCCAAAAAAGCGGGAGGTCTTGCGATTATTGGTACTGAGCGTCACGAGTCCAGACGAGTTGACCGTCAGCTTAGAGGTAGATCCGGACGTCAGGGGGATGTGGGTTCATCCCAATTCTTCGTGTCCTTGGAAGATAGTTTGATGCGTTTGTTTGGTTCGGATCGAATCGCCAAACTCATGGACCGAATGGGTCTGGAAGAAGGAGAAGTGATCCAGCACAGCATGATCACCAAGTCCATCGAACGAGCCCAGCGCAAGGTGGAAGAAAATAACTTTGGCACCAGAAAGAGATTGCTTGAATACGATGATGTGATGAATTCCCAGCGGGAAGTAGTCTACAAGCGAAGAAGAAATGCCCTCAAAGGCGAAAGACTGGAACTGGATATTCTCAACATTATTTTCGATGTGAGTGAGAGTCTGATTGATATGGCCAAATCCACTGAAGACGTCGAAAATCTCCGGATGAATGCCTTTACCACCCTGGGAGTGGATTTCGAAATCAAAGAAAATGATCTTAAATCCAAGGACAGAAATGCTTTGGTGCAGGAGCTTTATACTTTGGCTTTTGAAACCTATCAGGAGAAAAATAACAAGATCATGGAAACTGCCCTTCCTATTTTCAAGCGGGTTCAGGAAGAACGTGGTGCCACAGTGAAAGATATCATGGTGCCGATTTCTGACGGAATGAAGCAAATCGGAGTGGTAGTCAACCTGGAATCCATGATATCCAATGAGGGTAGGGATTTGGTGCGTTCGATTGAGAAAAATGTCACTTTGGCCATTATTGATCAGAACTGGAAAGAGCATTTACGCGACATGGACGACTTGAAGCAGTCTGTTCAAAATGCTGTATATGAACAAAAAGACCCGCTCTTGATTTATAAGTTTGAGGCTTTCGAGATGTTCAAGAGGTTCATTGGAAAGCTGAACGAAGACATGATTTCCTTCCTGACGAGAGCTGATTTGCCAAAACAGGATCCAACTCAAGTCAATGCCGCCCAACCTCGAAGAACTGCCGAGCCTCAAATTCAGGCTTCAAAAGAGGAAGCAGGTAGCACCTTGAATCCCGGTGCCAATCGTGCCGCTGTAGCTGCTGCGAATGCAGGTAGACCTGCGCCACAGGTAGTAGCTCCCCGAAAGTCAGATAAAGTTTATGGAAGAAATGATAAAGTGACGGTTCAATATTCTAATGGTATTACCAAAAAGGATGTGAAATACAAAAGCGTGGAACAAGACGTGATGGAAGGCAATTGTGTCATAATTGATAATTAAGAGAAAGATGAGAGGCTTTTGGATAATTGGTTTATTTCTGATTTTGGTGAGTTGTAAGACAAGTAAAGTCACCACTGATTCGTCCGAATCATACCTCAACTATCGTGAGGATATTTCCACAGCATCACTTCCTCAATACCCGGATTATAAAAATCAGCTCGAAAAGTCAGGTCCGCCTGCAGCCCCTGTTTCGGATAGGTCAATCGACTCAGAACTTGCCCAAGTGAAATCCAGGTTAGTTGATAAAAATAAGTCTGAGCCCTATTATTCAGGATATACTATTTTGGTTTATTCAGGTATTGATCGGGACCGGGCTTTTAAAACCCAATCAGAAATCAATAGCTACTACCCTGACCTGAATGCAGAGATTCAGTATCAGCAGCCAAGATATTTGGTGAAAGTTGGTAAATACAATTACAAATTCGAATCACAGAAAAACTTCTCAATTATAAAATCTCAGTTTCCTTCCGCCCGGATTATACAGGATCGTTTTCAGAGAGAAAGTTTTGTGACACCATTGGAGAAAGATAATGCTCAAGGACAAAATTAAAGCGCTGGCTAGCGCATACAAGGAAGAAGTCATTTCCCACCGTCGTCACCTTCACGCCAATCCGGAACTTTCTTACCTGGAATATGAAACAGCAAATTTTGTAAAAGAGAAGTTGGAGGGGATGGGAATCACCAACTTGGAGCAAAAGGCCAAAACCGGCTGGGTCGCGTTGATCCAAGGCAAAAATCCAGAAAAGAAAGTCATCGCTTTAAGGGCAGATATGGATGCGCTTCCGATTATCGAAGCCAATGAGGTTTCCTACAAGTCTAAAAATCCCGGTGTGATGCATGCTTGCGGACACGATGCCCATACCGCATCGCTGTTAGGGGCAGCAAAAATTTTGAATGAAGTCAAAAACGAATTTGAAGGTACCATCAAATTGATTTTTCAACCTGGAGAGGAAGTTGCACCCGGCGGAGCTTCCTTCATGATCAAAGACGGAGTTTTGGAAAATCCCCAACCTGCCGGAATTATCGGTCAGCACGTTATGCCTTTTATACCCGTAGGCAAAGTAGGCTTCAGGCAAGGGCTTTATATGGCTTCAGCAGATGAGCTGTATATCACCGTAAAGGGAAAAGGGGGACACGGCGCAATGCCGGAAACCCTGATTGATCCGGTTCTGATTGCTTCTCACCTGATTGTAGCCTTGCAACAGGTTGTAAGTAGAGCTGCTAGTCCCAAAATTCCTTCTGTACTTTCATTCGGTCGAATGGAGGCTTTGGGGGCGACTAATGTCATTCCCAATGAGGTAAAAATTCAAGGCACATTCCGTACTCTGAATGAGGAATGGCGGGCCAAAGCACACCAGAAAATGC
Source organism: uncultured Limnohabitans sp. (assembly GCA_964521585.1). Lineage (GTDB taxonomy): Bacteria > Bacteroidota > Bacteroidia > Cytophagales > Cyclobacteriaceae > Algoriphagus. The sequence goes on along the minus strand of CAZFSC010000001.1, from coordinate 61,288 downwards.
TTCAAATCGCTCACGGAATCGTGGAAGGTATGGGAGGGGAATTGGATTTTGAGATAAGAAAAGGATACCCTTTCCTACAAAATAACCCCGAGCTGACCGCAAGGGCGACAGAGGCTGCAAAAGATTATTTGGGTGAGGAAAATGTACTTGATCTGGATATCTGGATGGCAGCGGAGGACTTCGCTTATTATTCTCAGGTGGTAGATGGTTGTTTCTATAGATTGGGAACGCGCAATGAAGTCAAAGGGATAACTTCCGGGGTACACACGCCTACTTTTGATATAGATGAGGACGCTCTTGAGATCGGCTCCGGCCTGATGGCTTGGTTGGCAGTTGCAGAACTGAAGAAAGCTTAATCATTTCTTCACAATCATCATTTCTGTGTCAGGTATCTTTGTGATCATTTAATTACCATCTTTTATGAAATCGAGCATGACGAAAGGGTCGCATCCAGGGATGCCCTTAAGTAATTTGGGAAACCTTACGGGATTTCAATTGAAGGATAAAAGACAAATTATATACATATGAAAAAAGTATTCTTAGCTGCTATCATGCTCTCTATTTCCGTGACTCAGGCATCTGCTTGGGGGCAATTGGGGCATTATCTGATCGGCTATATGGCTGAGCGCCAAATGAAAAAATCAGTGCTTCAAAAAGTAGAGAAAGTCATCTACCCCATGTCTCTGGGAAGAAGCGGAACCTGGATGGATGAGATTCGCTCTGATAATGCCTATGACTATGTCAATTCCTGGCACTATTTAACTTCCAAAACAGGGGAATACGATGAAACTATTCAGGAAGAAGGAGGCAATGCATTCGAAGCAATCAAGCGGCTGAAAGCTGAATTGAAAGCTGGAAACCTTAGCCCGAAAGAGGAATCCGAAAAACTGAAAATGCTCATTCACATGGTGGAGGATATCCATCAGCCACTTCATGTCGGTACAGGAGAGGATCGCGGTGGAAATGATGTACGAATCGAATTTTTCAATCAATCCACAAATCTTCATGCTCTTTGGGACAGTGGGATGATCGAGCGAAAAGGTATGAGCTACACGGAGCTAGGCGACGAACTTTTCCGTCGATTGACTCCTGCCATGCAGCAAAAATATCGTTCCGCAAAAATGGAAGATTGGTTAAAAGAAGCGGTTGCCCTTCGGCCCTTGGTTTACAATTTGCCAGAAAGTAAAAAAATCAGTTGGGCCTATATGTATGAGGCTAATGATACTGTCGAAGAAAGACTGGTCGCTGCCAGTGTGAGATTGGCTCAGATTCTTGAGGAGATCTACGGCTAAGCTAAACGGTTTCTTTTTCCCAGAAATGGCTTTGGTTAGATTGTTAGCCAAAGCCATTCTCATTTTAAAACAAGGTTATTATTGATTTGTGTAGGTTCGAGTTATTCGTTTCTACTTCTTCATTTACTTTCTTTCTCAATTAATTCATGAGCTGAAAATTATTTTTCGCCTCTTCCAAAAACTGCACAAATTCGGAAATATCGGTTTCATAGCCCCTCGGATTAGCTAAGAGGTTTTCTTCATGATCGAGAATCACATAGTAGGGCTGCGCATTGTTGTTGAATCGGGTGATCTGAAAGTCGGCATTTTGTTTTCCTAAAGTCTTTTTTACTTTTCCATCGTAAGTGGAAGTGTACCATTCGCTTTCAGGAAGTTCCAGTCGCTCATCAATGTAGAGTGCTACCATTACAAAATCATTTTTTAACCGGGTCAAAACCTGAGGATCTGACCAGACATTTTCCTCCATTTTTCGACAGTTAACACAACCATGACCGGTGAAGTCAATCAAAAGAGGTTTGTTTTGGGCTTTTGCAGCAGCCAGCGCTTCTTCATAGTCAAAGTAACCTTGGATGCCATAGGGAATCTCGAGTAAGTCACCATATTTTATAGGATCCCTTTCTGATTCTGGACTGGAATAGGCATTTCCTATTTTAAATTCTTGGGTGGTGAGTGGGGGCAGGTATCCGCTTAATAATTTCAGCGGAGCTCCGAAAAGTCCCGGAATCATATAGACCACAAACATGAATGTGAGCAAGGCTAAAAGCAGCCTTGGAACGCTGATATATTCCAGAGGTGAATCGTGTGGCAACCTGATTTTTCCCAAGAGATACAATCCTAAAGCGGCGAATATCACAATCCAGATTACCAAGAATATATCCCGGTCTAAGATCCCCCAGTGGTAAACCAGATCGGCAATGGAGAGAAACTTGAAGGCTAGAGCGAGTTCCAAAAATCCCAAAACAACTTTCACCGAATTCAGCCATCCACCGGATTTTGGAAGTCGATTCATCCACTCCGGAAAAATCGCAAACAGTGTAAATGGAATTGCAAATGCCAAGGAAAAAGCAAACATTCCCAAGATGGGCTTGATCAATTCACCTCCGGCTGAAGAGATCAAGATTGATCCTACTATGGGCCCCGTGCATGAAAATGATACAAGAACTAGGGTAAAGGCCATAAAGAAAACTCCAACTAAACCGCCTTTTTCGGCTTTCTGATCCACTTTATTTACCAGTCCTGAGGGTAGTGTAATCTCAAACATGCCCAAGAATGCCAACGCGAAAAAGATGAAAATCCCAAAGAAAAACAGATTGGGAAGCCAATGTGTAGCTAGCCAATTTGCAAATTCTGGCCCTTGAATCGCAGCAACGGCGGTCCCTGCGACAGTATAGATAACTATGATCGAGGAGCCGTAAATAAATGCATTGCGAATTCCCCCAGCTTTGCTACTGGCCCGACCCGTAAAAAAACTGACAGTCATGGGAATCATCGGGAACACGCAGGGTGTCAACAAAGCTGCCAATCCGGCCAAAAAAGCTAAAATCATAAATCCCCATAGGGATTCTTCTTGTTTCTCAGGGGCCTTGACCAATTGGATTTGCTCTTTTTCGGACTCCCTTTCTTTGGTCTTATCTGCAGGCAGCGGCGTGGCAGTTTCTATGGAAAAAAGCGAGTCCGTCACATCTTGAACTGAATCACTTTGCCGTGAGGGTAATTCCCCTTCACTTGTCTCTTTCCCAATACCTTCAGTTTTATCTTGGAGAGTGGATCCTTTTGCCACAAAGGGAAGGGCTATATCCTCATCATAATTGATGCATTGACCTGTTAGGTCGGAGCACATTTGATAAGTCAGCGCTCCGTGGATAGTGCCTGAGAAATCTTGAAGGATTAAATTCTGCTCAAATCGCCCTTTTCCTATGAAATACGTAACCTCTCCGTTCCATACTTCCTCAAATTTCTTTTTAGGGTTGATGGCTTTTAGGTCTCCAACTCTTGTATATGCTTCTGAGTTTTCCAATTCCAAACTTGTCAGAATTGGTCCTAAATCTTTGTCAAAATCATTGGAATAAATATACCATCCTAGCGGAATCTCTGCCTCAAATATCATTCGAACTTGCTGACCAATTTCTGCCTGAGCAGGCTCCAGCTTAATATTCCACTTTGGTGGCTTGATTAATTGTGCTTCCGCCAGAAAGCTGCAAAACAGAAAAAGCGGAGTCAGTAGAACTCCGATTTTCATAAGTAATGAGGAATAAGCGATAGATCTATTCAAAGTTTTTGAATCAAGATTTAGAATTTTGTCAATTGCCCCTAAGCACTGTTGAAACTCCCTTATTTGTCAGTGAGTTCACGGAAATGACGGAAGAAAGCAGCAATCGTCTCAATACCTATGAAATAATTCTTCACTCCGTAATGCTCATTTGGCGAATGCAAGGCATCTGTATCCAGTCCAAAGCCAAATAAAATAGGATCCGAGCCCAATTCTTTTTGAAATAAAGCGACGATTGGGATAGACCCGCCTTCGCGGGTTGGGATCGGACGTTTCCCGAATGTTTCTTCCATGGCAGCCTCGGCTGCTTGATAGCCCAGCGAAGAATCAGAGACCACTGCCGGAGCTCCTCCGTGATGGGCTTTGACTTTTACTTTGACCGATTTCGGTGCAATGGATTTGAAGTGCTTTTCGAAAAGCTCGGCGATTTCTTTCCAATCCTGATCAGGTACGAGCCGCATGGAAATCTTTGCAGAAGCCTTAGATGGAAGAACAGTTTTCGCTCCTTCTCCGATGTAGCCCCCCCAGATACCGTTTACATCTAGGGTAGGTCGGATTCCTATTCGCTCAATGGTGGTATAACCTTTCTCTCCTTCTACATCTGCAATATCCAATTTATCCTTATACTCTTCCAGATTGAATGGCGCTTCGTTCAACCGTTCACGCTGGGCTTCGCTGAGCTCTTGCACTTTGTCATAAAAGCCAGGAATAGTGATATGATTGTTTTCATCTTTCATTGAGGCGATCATATCGCAGAGCACATTGATCGGATTGGCTACGGCCCCACCATAGGTGCCGGAGTGAAGATCACGGTTCGCTCCGGTAACTTCTACTTCCATATAAGCCATGCCCCGAAGACCTACTGTAATGGATGGATCTTGCATGGAGATCATATGCGTATCGGAAATTAGAATGACATCAGCTTTCAAACGATCCTTATTTTCTATGACGAATTTGTCCAGATTGTCAGATCCTACTTCTTCCTCCCCTTCGATCATGAATTTTACATTGCAGGGCAATGCGTTCTCTGCCATCATGGCTTCGAAAGCTTTAATATGCATGTAGAATTGTCCCTTATCATCGGCTGAGCCTCTGGCAAAAATGGCTCCCTCGGGATGGATTTTGGTGTTTTTGATGACAGGCTCGAAAGGTGGAGAGTCCCAAAGCTCGTAGGGATCTGCAGGCTGTACATCATAATGGCCATAAACCAAAACAGTGGGCAAAGCCGGATCGATAATTTTTTCTCCATAGACGATCGGATAGCCAGCAGTCTGACAGATTTCTACTGTGTCAGCCCCGGCCTTTTCTAAGGATTGCTTTACAAAAGCAGCCGCCGCAAAGACATCTTCTTTAAATTTTGGGTCTGCACTTACAGAGGGAATTCGAAGTAAATCGAGAAGTTCATTAAGAAATCTTTCCTTATTGGAATGAATAAAATCGTTTACAGCCATAATTGGGTCATGAGTTTAAGCAATGGGTTCAAAATTATCCTTTTCGGCAGGAAATGCCTAGTTTTATTTGAGGAATTGCCCTCAAAATGGCCATGAGAAATTCCAAGTCAAGAGAGGATTAGCTCTACATAGGAAGAGAGAAGATGAAATTTATAATACGATCATGAAAGCGATAATATGTAATCAATTTGGCTTACCGGATAGCCTTACTTTTGGAGAACTCCCCGAACCTAAACCAGCCAAAAATCAGATTTTGATTGAAGTGGAGGCTTGCGGAGTGAATTTTCCTGATTTGTTGATCATTCAAAATAAATATCAGTTTAAGCCCGAGCTGCCCTTTTCACCAGGTGGAGAGGTTGCTGGAAAGGTGATTGGTCTTGGTGAGGGTGTCTCTCAATTCCAAATCGGACAATCTGTTTTAGCCCTTTCTGGATGGGGAGGTTTTGCTGAGAGAGTAGCCGTAGATGTGGATCGGGTTTTTTCCCTGCCCCCTGGTTTATCTGCTGAGATTGCTGCGACGACACTCTACACCTACGGAACCTCCTACCATGCTTTGAAGGATCGGGCACAACTTCAGAAGGGAGAGACCTTATTGGTTTTGGGTGCTGCCGGAGGAGTCGGCTTAGCTGCGGTGGAGTTGGGTAATCTGATGGGTGCGAAAGTAATTGCCGCTGCTTCTACAGCGGAAAAATTAGCAATATGCCGTAAGAAGGGAGCCTCGCAGACGATCAATTATACCAAAGAAGATCTGAAAACACGAATCAAAGAGTTGACTGATGGAAAAGGAGTCGATGTGATCTATGATCCTGTTGGAGGTGATTTTACAGAAGCAGCTTTGAGAGGGATGGCATGGAAGGGCCGTTATCTGATTGTGGGTTTTGCCAATGGTGAGATTCCTACGATACCCATGAACCTGCCCCTATTAAAGGGCTGTGCAATTTTGGGGGTTTTTTGGGGACAATTTTCAAAATTGGAAGCAAAGCAAAGTTTTCAGAACATAGCTCAACTGATCGAATGGATTAAAGAAGGAAAAATAAAGCAACACATCAGCAAGAGGTACTCCTTGAATGAAGCTCCAGAAGCACTCCAGGCCTTGCTAGATCGAAAAATGGTGGGTAAAGGTGTGGTAGTTTTATAAAATCAAGGCTGGTTTCAAAACCAGCCTTTTTGATATTTTTTGATCGATTGCACTAAGCGACCGACTTTACATTTACAACGATATTTCCCCTTGTGGCTTTGGAGTACAAACAGACTTCGTGGGCTGCTTCCGCCAATTTTTGAGCTTCTTCCACCGAAGCGGCATGAGGAATTTTCACTTCTATATCCACTGCAATGCCATATGAGCCTGGACCATAATTTCCCAAGTGAACTTTTACTTTGACTTCAGAATCTCTGAGACTCGTTTTGCCAGCTATGGCTGCCAGAGATCCTCCGAAGCAAGCCGCATAACCGGCCGCAAAAAGTTGCTCAGGATTGGTCTTACCTCCTTCGCCTCCAATTTCTTTTGGCATAGCTACATCAAAGTCCAGAATCCCATCCTCTGTTTTTACATGACCTTTTCTACCCCCGGTATTAATCGCGACAGCGGTGTAATCCACATTTAATTTTTCCATTGATCTGAATTTTTTAAAGCTTTCAGATTTTCTAACAAGTTCGGTAAGCTTTGGTTTAAGGATTCTATCTCACCGGGCAAAATTTCCTGAAGATCTTGATCCATCTTCTTTAAGCTTGCTTCAACTTTGCTTTGAAGTGATTTTCCAGGATAGGTCAATTCTGCGTTGACTGTTCGTTCGTCTGCTTCTCCGCGCTGTCTTTTGACATAATTCATTCTTTCAAGCTTTTTGAGCAATGGAGTCAAAGTGCCTGAGTCCAACTCTAGCCGGTTTCCAATTTCGCTTACTCCTAATCCATCTTCCTTCCATAAAACTGACAAGACTAAATATTGGGGATAAGTCAGTTCAAATTCCGTTAATCTACTTTGGATCATTTGAATTAAGATTCTAGAGCTGGTATACAAGTAAAGAGAGAGCTGACGGGAAGCATTCATAAGCGGGAGTATTGATTGAGTACAATTTAAAAGAATAAAATTAAAAAAGGAACTGAAATCAAGATTCAGTTCCTTTTAAGTATTAATCAAAAAGTAAAATCAGAGGGAGTAACCATTTTCGTAATTGTAATGTAATCTCGAATTAGCTTCCTCATCGCCAATAAATACCTGAGCGATGGGATCCCACTTCAGGGAGCGACCTAAATCATGCGCTATATTCCCTATCGTACAAACAGTACAGGTACTATGTCCCACCTCGACAGGCACAATTGGATCTTTTCGCATCAAAACTGAGTCGATGAAATCCACATGATGAGCTGAAAAACCCAATTGCTCTTTATCAAAACTCATTTCACATTCTTTGACTGAAGTCGAATAGTTACCCCTTGAAACCGTAATCCATCCTTTTTCACCAATAAATTTCACCCCTTGCCTACTGTCATCAAATGGAGCGACGATCATCTCAATTCCATTGGCATATCGGTATTTCATCGGCTCTTCCCCACGATCAACGATCACTTCTACCGGCCCGTTTCGGTCCATACCAATTCCCCATTGCGCAATATCAAACATATGGGCACCCCAATCTGTCATCAATCCGCCTCCGGTTTTCTTATACCAACGCCAAGCCCCCCAGGCTTTTTCATTTTCCTCTGGATTCAAACTGATTGGTGGGTTGAGCTCGGGAAAATATGGCACAGCTGGCAGCGGACCTGTCCAGGCTTTCCAGTCCAATCCTGCCGGTACATTCTGGCTTTCAAAGTCAAATTCTTTTGGAAAGGGAGGTGTTCCTACATTGGCATAAACCGTCTTTATTTTGCCCAAATGCCCTTTCTGTACCATTCGAACAGCATGCTGAAAGTTAGCTCCTGCACGTTGCATGCTTCCTACCGCTAAAACAATTCCATTCGAGCGTACCGCTTTGACCAATTCCTGGCCTTCTTTAACGGTAAAAGTTAAGGGCTTTTCCAGGTAAATATCTTTTCCGGCTTTGCACGCATCGATTGCCATAAGCGCATGCCAATGATCGGGGGAAGCAATTACCACGGCATCAACTTGATCACTATTTAAGAGATCCTTATAATCAGCATAAAGTCCGATTTCCCCTGCTTTTCCACCTCGATCGTTATAAAGTTTCTGAGTCCGGAGCTTAAAACGCTCCAACTTGATTTGATATACATCCGCCGCCGCGGTGACCTCTACGTTGGGGTTTTTCATGAAATTTCCCAAAAGCCCCATGGCTTGACGCCCGACTCCTATGAATCCCAGGCGGACCTTAGTAGTATCTCTAATCTGAGAAGTAGCGGATGCTCCAAAGCTCAAGTGCGGGAGTGCGCCCAATCCTGCCGTAGTGAGTAAGGATGTACTCAGAAATTTTCTTCTTGAAAATAATGATTTGCTCATATTTGTAGGTTTAATGAATTGACAAGGAATAAATTACACCTTTTTTACAAGCTTCCGCAATTAAGCTTATTGAATTTGACGAATGGAGATATTATGTTTCCAGAAACTCTTTTGGTTTTTTAATACTTTATAATCCTATGACAATCCAACAACTTGAATATTTAATAGCGGTGGACAAATACCGACATTTCGGAAATGCCGCCGAAAGTTGTTTTGTGACCCAGCCCACCCTGAGTGCACAGTTGAGCAAGTTAGAGCGCGATCTGGGAGTGATTCTTTTTGACCGCAGCAAAATGCCTGTCATTCCTACCGAGATTGGGGTCCAGGTAATTGAGCAGGCAAAACGAGTGATTTCAGAAAGTAAGGGAATTTTTGAATTGGTTGCACATCTCAAAGGGGACATTTCCGGAGTAGTGAAAGTGGGAATCATCCCTACGCTTGCGCCATATTTGCTGCACCTATTTATCCGTAATTTTTTACAGAAATATCCCAATGTACAGCTTCAGGTTCAAGAAATGGTCACTGAGGAGGTGGTAAGGAAACTGAAAAATGACGAACTGGATCTTGGGATTGTGGTGACCCCCCTGGAAGAGCCGGGTATTTTAGAAAAGCCGCTTTTTTACGAGAAGTTTTATGCATACCTGTCCAAGGATCATCCATTATTGGAATCGGAGTTTTTTGACTCATCTAAAGTGAAAAAGGAAGAATTTTGGGTGTTGCAGCAAGGGCATTGCTTCCGGGATCAGGCGCTTAATCTCTGTGATCAGTCAGATAGTGGCCAAAAAAACTTTCATTATGAAAGTGGTTCTTTAGAAGGGTTGAAAAATATGGTCAACAGATACCAGGGGGTGACCTTGCTTCCAGAATTAGCGACTAAAGAACTATCAGAAGAAGAAAAGGAAAGATTACGCCCTTTCAAGGGGACTCCTCCTACGAGAGAAGTAAGTATAATTCTGAATCGAAGTTTTCTGAAGCAAAAGTTGGTGGAATTGATTTTTAAAGAAATAACCGATGCCATTCCACAGGAAATGACATCCAAATCCCACGGAAAAATCGTTCGGTTTAAATAATCAATTTGTTTTTTTCAGGATATAATGGTCAGCAGAATCTCCCCGTATCATATTTCCACTAGCATCGAGCTTCCAGATTAGATTTTCTCCGACTTTAAATTGGTTTTGCTCGGATTCCAAATTTTGAAGTGTGATGATACTTCCGGATTCATCCCAGGTAAATGAACCGGAATTTTCTTCCTCAAGCGCATCATTGCGTCCGAGGTATTCTGTTTTCAGGAGGTAGGTCAAATCTGAATTCAGCGTGAGGGACGTTTCGATACCTTCACAATCCGTACAAGGCAGCGTTCCTTTGTAAGTTCCTTCCCAGTCCAGTGAATTCATTGAATTGTGCGTTTCGGTTTTGGCTATAGGAAGATCTGAGGAGAATGCTTCATTTGCAGTTTTCTCACCACTGTTGGTTACCCGATCGCAGGTGCAGGAAACCAAGGACAAACAGAATAATAAAAGAAGAGGTGCTAAAGAATATTTCATGATTATTTTATGAAGTATTTAATTTCAAGTGCGCTAGCAGCTTGAATGGATAATAAATCGCTCAACAGGAATTCCTTTTATTAAAATTTCAATATCGACCGAAAATCAAACCGGAAAATCTCATTTTAAGGAATCAGGATTATTTGATTTCCTTCGTCAATACATATCTATCTGCTAAATCTCCTTTGATTTTATCTTCATTTTGATCCAACTGCCAGATTTTACCATTTTCGTACAAAAACTTGGAAGGACCATCTGCTGCATTTTCCAACGTGATCACTTGAGACTGCTCGTTATAATTATATGTACCGACTACTTGAATATCTGAGGCTTCAGATCCTAGGTATTCCATATTCAGCACAAAGGTTCGGTCTCCCTGAAGGGAAAGCGAAGTTTTAATCGCTTCACAGTCTGCACATGGAAGCTCCCCGGAGTAAGTGCCCGTAAAGCTGGATTCACTCATGGTGTCCACCATCTCAGGGGCAGGTCCATTTACACTATTGTCCTGTTTTTGAATAAGACTTTCTCCATCTGATCCTTGAGTTTTGTTAGTTGGCTCTGAGCAAGCAGTTAAAAAGAATGCAAAGAATATAGCTTGAAGAATAGATGAGTTTTTCATAATAGGGAATGTTGGTTTTGGAGATAAAAAAATCAAAATCTGATCCGAAGCAGCTGAGCTGGTGCATTGGCGCAAATATTTCAGCCGAGTAAAACGGAAAAATATCCTATTCTATCATTTAGATCGGTTTAAAGCCTTTTTGATTCTTTTTTGAGAATCTGATCCGGGAAAAATAGTCTAGAAAAGAAAGTCTCGATAAGGGCAAAGGTCTTGCATTTTCTTCCCCAAAATGAGAACTAATCTTGACAATGATTTTTGTTTAATCCAAGTCAGAAAGACTGTTTTCAGCACTTTGATAGCCTATGATTACAATTTGAGAAAGCATTTTATTTCTAAAATAATCTGCAAGCATCCGGTCTTTTTGTGCAAGGACATCCAGGTGCAGTGAATCGTATAATTCTGCACGATGCTCATAGAGTCTAAAATCATAGGGATTAGAATCCATAAGATTACTGATATAGTTGAGGCTTCCTTCGGTACTTGAAGGATCAAGGTCACTGGATTTAGGAGAATTTGCGTTCATTCCTAAAGCACCGGCAGTCCAAGAATCAGGTTTGCTGATTCTGAAATTGAAACTCATTAAATAAGAATCATCAATTTTTTTATTCCCCAGGTATTCTGTTTTCCAATTTTGTTTCAATAGACCAAAAGCCCGTTCCACTTCAGTTGCCAGAATTGGATCTCCTGCGACCAAAGTTGCGGAAATCAGCTGTCCTGAAGGATCGAAATTCGCTTGGAGCACCACCAAGCCCTCTACTCCATTGATTCTTGCCTGATTGGGATACTTGATATTTTTAGCCAGAAGTTTATTCATTCCCTCTTCGGGAGTGGTGGATGTCTGTGCGGCGGCAATTGCAGTTAGCATAAAACCAAGGGCAAAAATGGATAGGAGTCGTTTCATCTTTTTTATTGTTTGATTGGTTAAGTTCAAATGATCATTCACAAGGTGGATAATCTTAGCCCGCTGTGATTGTCGTCGATGTGCTCGGTTTTATAGAAGTGAGATTGAGAAAAGAATAATTGCAATAATCTAATATACAATTAAATAAGAAGTTTATGGCACAACTTAGGAGTTAAAAAATCCTATATGCCACAAAATTCCACTGGGGTCATGAAGGAAAAATTCGTCTCCCCAATCATTGCTCTTTATTTCCGAAAGTCTGACACCTGGAAATTTTTCAGGAAGTCCCAATACTTTGATCGCCTCCCAATAGGACTGCAATTCCTCCACTTCTAAAAATAACATGGTATTGTCTACCCAGTCTTTGACATAAGCATTCTGTAAGTAAAAGGATAAGCGCTCATTTACTCTTACCACAGACATTTGGCTTCCTAGGGAATGAACGCCAAATCCTAAAACAGTGTAAAAACGGATGCTTTCCTGGTAATTTTTGGCTCCGATAAATGGGCGAATGGATTTTGCGGGGTGATTCATACTCCAAATTGCGTTAAGTGGTGATCCAAGTGTTTGTAGAAAAGATTATTCCATTCTCCGGAGGTCATTGGTCCAAATGATAATGATTCTTTTCCCTCAAAATGAGCTGCTCCTAATCGTTGGGTCTCCTCCAGAAATCCGATTAATTGGTTTTTTTCCTTTTCAAAATTCCGGCGGTCGGATATTATAAATACCGGTGCAGTTCTTGAGTTTTTCGGATAAGGTTTTTCATTGACCACCCCATTCTTTACAAAGGTTTTCAGCAAAAACCGCATTAATCTATTTGGCTTGGGATGCTTAGTTGTCAGAGCCATCTCATAGGCAATGCTACAATGGGCAAGCATCTGGTCAACGGTCATTTTTCCCCAAAGGGGACGCGTTTCCGGCGTGAGCGAATTGATTCTACCGATCAATTCTGCAGTGGTTTTTTGGTCAAATATGTTTTTCATTCTTTTTATGCTTGGATAGTACAGATTAAGTTAAGGATTCGAGGATTAAAGTGCTTTAGTTCAGCCAAAATTATGTTTCCGAAAATATTTCCTCCATAAATTGGTTTATATTACAAACCAATTTATATTTGTCGAAATGATTTAAATATAATCTCAAAAATGGAAAAGGAATTAAGTAACAAGGAGTCTATTGCGATCATTACCTCTATGATCAGTAAGGCGAAACGGCATGCAGCCGGAGATGGTAGTTTTCAGCTTTTGCTCTGGGGCTGGGTGGTTGCAATCTGCAATTTCGGGCACTTTATTTTGATCAAGATTGGATACGGGATGCCTTATATCGTTTGGCTTTTGATTCTTCCTGCAGTCGTCATAAGCATCTGGTACAGTATTAAAAATCGTCAAAAAGCGCTGGTGAAAACGGCCTATGATGAAATCCTTTCCAGTATCTGGATCTCCATTTTTGTAGGCATGTTGATTACACTTTCTTTTATGCCCGTAATAAATTTTCAGCAAAATCCGATTATTCTGATTTTGGCCGGAATCGGGGTCATCCTGACCGGTGTGGTGGTAAGAGTAAATCAGATTTTTTACGGGGGAGTTCTATTGATGGCGGCAAGTGTGATTGCATTTTTCCTTCCTGTTACAGAGCAATATTTAGTGGCGGGAGTGGCAATGATTTTGGGATATTTAGTCCCTGGCTATTATTTGAAAAATACGTATCGTGAGCGAGTTTAAACCATTAGATCCACTTTTACATTCCCAATTGCGTCTGGCCGTGATGTCTCTCCTGATCAGTGTGGAGGAAGCCGAATTCACCTTTCTAAAGGAAAAAACTGAATCTACGGCAGGTAATCTTAGTGTGCAGTTAGATAAACTGGAAAAGGCTGGCTATCTCCAGATTGAAAAATCTTTCCGTGGAAAAAGACCGCTGACCACCTGCAAAATTACTGAAGCAGGGCTTCAGGCCTTTGAGGATTATGTAGAAAATCTTAAAAAATACATCGAATAGGAGATTTTATCTCCTGAAAATTTTACCAAAACTCAGTTTAAAAGTGAGATCAAACACGATTAATAAGTCCAAATACTGAGATGGGTATGAAAATTACGAGATTCCATTTGACCGCTAAACAATAATAATGAGATGAAAAACTTAAAATTAAATCTGCTGATTTACTGCCTGGTGGGCGTAATCTATGCAGCGAACGGACAGGTATATGAGCTTAATCCAGATGCTCAGGATGCAATGAAAAGTCTAGCTTTTCTAGAAGGAAATTGGGAAGGAAAAGGATGGATGATGACTCAGGATCAAAAGAGATATGAGTTTGATCAAACCGAAGAGGTGAAATTTCAGCTATCAGGTACCCATCTGATGATCATCGGGAAAGGTCTTTCTGACGGGAAAGTCATTCATAATGCCTTGGCAATTATTTCGCCAAAAGCAGAACAAGGTAAATTCGACTTCAGCTCATTTTTACAAAGTGGCCAAAAGGGAAGTTTCCGGGCGGAACTGAGCGATGGAAAACTCTATTGGTATCCGTCAGAGCGGGTTCGCTATGTCATCCGAATCAATGACTCCGGCCAATGGCATGAGATTGGTGAATATGATATGGGTGAGCGCTGGTTCCAGTTTTTTGAAATGACTCTGGACAAAGTGCAGCGCGAAAATTGAATTGTTAATTAGGGCAGTTTCAATTTTAATGGACTTTCCAAATAACCGAATTGACCCTTTTGAAATGCAGCACCGGTTAAAGGAATCAACCCACTAAAGGCTGAATCTATCTAGCAAACTGATTCTGAAAAAAGGCAAGAGGTCTCTCTTGCCTTTGCTCTTTACAATCCCATCATTAAAATAATATTTGAAGGCCTTAATGGAGGTTAATCAAGAATGACTTTTTCCCGTTTGGGGTATTTGACCTCGTAGCCAAAAATCAATGACTTCTGTTCCCCTGGCAACAAGTCTACTTCCCACTTTATAAAACCAGTCTGCACGTCCAATTTCCCTCCGGAGAGTTCTTTTGCTTCTACCTGTATTTCTGAATTGACAGAAACAGGGATCTGATCAGTCAGATTGATTTTTACGGCTTGGGATTTATTGTTTTTGATCAATATTTCGAATTGTCGACTCTCGGTAATATTCGAACCAATAGCCCGCTTTTGAGAAAATGCCTCATTTTTCTTTCGGTCGAGCACGATACTGCGGTCTCTGCCCAAGGAAATGGGCAGGGTGTCGCGGAGTGAATTTCCATCCAATATGGATTTACCGACAAAGCCATCTTCAAAATATAAATTGCTCTCCCCTTGCAGTAGACTGTATTTGCTCCAATCATTGATTTCGGCAATCAAAAATGCGTCTTTGTCGAGTTTTGGAATGGCAGAATATTGATATACAGCCGGAATCTGATAAACCTGTAAATCCACCAAAGTCCGCTCCCCGTTGGATTTGATGCTATATGGTTCATTGACTTCGATCTCTACAGTGGTTTGATTTTCCTGAAAAGTAGTTTGAATTATCTGAGCAATAGGAGCCAAATCTGATTTTTCTCGGACATTAACACCATCAACTCTCCCTTGAAGTCTCTTTTCAGCATTGGAACTATACCCAGAAACGACCATTTCTTCGAGCATCTGACGGTCTTCGTACATTAAAACATTCATTACAGAAGAATTAATCTGCCTTTCCTCAGTCCTCATCCCAATAAACGAAAACAAAAGCTGTCCATTTTTTCCGGGAACAGTGAGGGAATAAGATCCGTCTAAATCGGTCGTTGTTCCAATTGTGGTACCTTTTACCAAAACGGTTGCTCCTGGTATTCCTGCTCCGGATTGATCTAAAACCCTTCCGCTGACTGACCCAGAAAATGGCTGAGTACTTCTTGGCTGAAAGACTGTCAACCTTGCGAAATTCAATTCCCATTTATCTATTTCCGGCATTTGCCCACCCTGAGAAGGATTCCCATTGGAAAATTTCAACTTCACATTGTTCCAATCCACGCCTGTATTTTGGAATACCTCTGCCTTGTAATTCAATTCCAGCGGACTATTTACATCTTTGACACGGACATCGTATTTCGGGTACCAGCCCGCATTCTGGACCAGATAGTTGAGTTCTAAATTGGCAGTTCCTGCTGCAGGAGCTTTGATTTTTACCCGAATTTCAGAGGTGGATTTATTGTCCGTGGATTGAAGTGCCTCTAGTTGATTTCTAAGGGAATTCAGTTTTTTGTTTTCCTCTTGTAGGTTTGCCTTGATTTGAAGTTCTTCTTTCTTTATAGCAGTCAACTCAGTATCATAAAACTCCAAAGCCTGCTTCAGGCTGGCAGTACTGGTGGTGCTTTGACTGCCGCCGAGATTTTTATTGGCACCAAGAAGCGATATTTTTTCATTCAGCACTTCCAGTCGGCTATTTTCTCTGCTTTGATTGCGAAGAATAGCATCTATCTCACTTTCGAGTTTTTTGACCTCCTCGTCTGTTTTTTTTGCCGAGATATAGTCCAATCGACGATTCACAGCTTGAATCACAAAATTTCCTTTGGCCTTGACTTGAATGCTTTTTTCATCCAGGTAGGGAGAGAGGCCTTTGATCACTATCACAGATTCGCCGGCTGGAAAATTTCCCTGTGCTGTTTCAAAAATCTGAGCACCCGAGAGAAAAACGGTTACGGATTTTATTTCAGGTTTGAATAGACTTTCTTTTGTTTCTTGAGCTTTTACCAAAAAAGTAAAAAGGAGTAAACTGAGAACTAGAAATGAATTCTTCATATTGATATTCGGCTTTTCATCGAAAAAGATACGATACATTTCAGTTTTTCAACTAAAGAACCCAAAACAAATTTCGTGTTTCTCACAAATTCCACCGGATTTTGTCTTTAGATGGATTGGCTTCCAAGGGAGTTATTAACTTTGCCCGTTCAAAAATTTTCATTCATGACTTTATTCCAATCTATAATTATTGCCATCGTGGAAGGGCTCACGGAATTTTTGCCTGTTTCCTCTACCGGACACATGATTTTGGCCTCCGCGGCCATGAATATTCACGAGGATGAATTTGTAAAAACTTTTGAGATCGGAATCCAAATCGGAGCGATCTTGGCCATAGCTTTAATGTATATCAAGCGATTTTTTCAGGGGCTAACGATTTATTTCAAATTGCTGGCAGCCTTTATCCCAACGGCTATCGTGGGGTTTCTGGCCTATGAATACATTAAGTTTTACCTGTTCAGCCCAATAGTGGTTTCGGTCTCGCTGATATTGGGGGGAATTGTACTGATTTTGATCGATAAAAAAGTAATTGATTCGACTAGTGATTTGGCTGAAGTGGAAGAGATTTCTTATAAAAATGCTTTTTTCATCGGGCTATTTCAATGCCTGTCCATGGTGCCAGGTACTTCCAGGGCTGCTGCCACGATAATAGGAGGAGTTTTCAACGGTCTGGATAAAAGACAAGCTACTGAGTTTTCCTTTCTTTTGGCAGTACCAACTATGTTAGCTGCTTCCGGGTACGACTTGTTGAAAAGTGACCTGGTCATGAGCAGCGATCAGCTGACCATGATGGGTGTCGGCTTAGTAGTCGCTTTTATTACAGCTTGGATTGCCGTTAAGTTTTTCCTCAAGTATGTTTCTAATCATGGGTTCACAGCATTCGGCTATTACAGGATTGCTTTAGGAATCTTGTTTTTGATCTTTATGTGGGGTGCTGATTTAGGTTAATGTGTTGGAAATAATTTCGCTCCATCACTCTGATCAGAGTTTGCATAGTAATCCATAAAAAAGGCCTCCTGAATTTTCAGGAGGCCTTTTTTGTGAGGTAAGGATTATTTCGACTTATCCATCTTGTTTTTGTTCTTTACGTATTTGTCCAGCCAGGTATCCATCTCCCAAAGTGTATGAAGGATTGATTCTTCCGCGGCATAGCCGTGGCTCTCATTTGGCAGGAATACCAATCGGGCTGTAGCGCCATGCCCTTTCAAAGCATTGTAATACCGCTCTGATTGGATTGGAAACGTACCAGAATTGTTGTCCGCTTCACCGTGGATCATCAGGATCGGTGTCTTCACTTTATGTGCAAAAGAGAAAGGTGACATATTGAAATAGACCTCAGGTGCTTCCCAATAGGTACGCTGCTCGTATTGAAATCCAAATGGAGTCAAGGTACGGTTGTAAGCGCCACTTCGGGCGATACCTGCTGCAAAAAGATCAGTATGCGAAAGCAAATTAGCGGTCATAAATGCGCCGTATGAATGACCTCCTACTGCGATACGCATCCGATCACCGATTCCCATATCTACGATTTTATCGATCGCGGCTTCCGCATTGGCAACCAACTGCTCGATGAAATAATCATTTGGTTCTTCTTTGCCTTCCCCTACGATTGGCATTTCTGTCTGATCCATGATCGCATAGCCCTGAGTTACCCAATAAATCGGGGAGCCCCAGCTTAACCTAGTAAAGGCATATTTGGAACCTCTAACCTGCGAGGCAATTTCGGCAGACTTGTATTCTCTCGGATATGCCCACATTAATACCGGAAGCGTTCCGTCTTTAGCTGGATCGTAACCTGCAGGGGTATAAATCACAGCTGACAAGTTGAGTCCGTCATTTCTCTTGTAAGTCACCTGCTGCTTCTGAATTCCTTTGAGTGATTCGTAGGGATGGGCAAAGTTAGTGACTTGGATTGGGGCCATTCGCTTCTTGGTGTTGACCAACCAATAATTCGGCTGGATATCGGTACTTTCCTTTAATGTGATGAATTCAGATCCTGCTTCATCTAAGACTTTTACCACGCGCTCATAATAAGGAGCTTCTGATCTCCAAAGGATTTTTTGTTCCTTGGTTTTTGTATTAAAGGTGGAAAGGAATGGCATATTTCCATCTGGAGATCCACCCGGACTAGTCATAAATACCAGATCTCCATCTCGCATTAAAACATTTCGACCGTACTGGTTTTCTACATAAAGCGGATCTCCTGGATCATTGTACAAGTCATCAGAAGAACGTTCGATGATGATTCGTTTTGGTTGCGCGGGATTGGAAGGGTTGATGACGGATCGGACTTCCTTTCGGCTGGCGGACCAGCGCTCGTTCATGATCGCAAAATTGTCATCAGACCAAGCGATGCCTGCAAAACGATAAGGCGTGCTGGCTAATTTTTTCTTTTCTCCGGCGAAAGGAGCCTCTAAAGTGTAGATAATCTCCCTTTCCTTCACGTCATTTCTCGGATCTCCTCCATCTTGGGCTTCTACCCAATAGAGCATAGCGCCTTTATCAGCTCGCCAGTTGATACTTCTTGGTCCTGTCACCGTAGCATCGAACCCGGTAGGGCGATTTTCATCGAGAGGAATCTGAGCAAGTGTTTTAACTTTTTTACCGGCTTTATCCCAAATTTCAACATCGTAAGGAAAACGGCTTGCCGGTACTAAGTATGAAAATGGCTTCTTGATCAAATCGACCATAAGGTAATTCCCATCAGGAGAAATATCCATGGATTTGATCATTCCCGATGGTCCAACAGGACTCTTGTTTCCGTCCAGATCTACGAGCATTAATTGAGAGTCCATGAAATAAGCAAAGAGCTTTTCATCGTACGGATTGCTCAAAAGATCCTGATAAGTACGGTTTGGAGAAGCTTCTCCTGTGGATTGCTGAATAATCGGACCTGAAGGAGCAGCTGGTTTTTGGGGAATAGATCCTCTTGAAGGATTTACTGCTTTGATTAAGATCTGATTGGCAGGAGTCCAGGCCATTGCGTTTCCATATACCTCATTAAGAATGGGTTCGGTCAGCTTTTTTGCCTCAAAAGATGACAAATCCACTACCCAAAGACTGATTCCCGTTGCCTCGGTTTGGGTGAAAGCCAGATATTTTTCGTCTTTGGAAAGCGAAAATCCTCCCATACTTGGATCCGAAGGCAACCCTTTAATCTGGATTTCTTCACCGGTTCGGGTCATTTTGATTTTGATGTTTTCTACACCGCGCTCTCGGCTTGGACCGGAGGTGGCTGGGTTGATTCTCAAGCCCGCGATTCGAAGTTCCGGCTGGGAAAGTTCAGCAATACTTGGATTGTCAGCTCGCTCGAGAAGCATCATCCAATCCCCTTTTTCATTAAAACTGACGGAGGGGGTAGAGGGCGCATTGACCAGATCGGCGATGGCTTTTGGCGGAGTTTGATAGGAAGTTTGGGCATTCCCCGGATTTGGGAAGAGGACTGCACAGAGCACTAAAATGGATAATAACCTTTTCATGTGTTTTTAATTTGATTTTTAAAGCGACCCCAACAGCATCTGAAAGAATTCTGAAATTCTGATAATCATTCTTGTATTTGTTGTTTTCGTCGTGCTCGATTTTATACAGATTTGGATTAATCGAAGTGAATATATCATCTCTTTTTGCAAAGCAGGGATTAAAATTCATAAGTGGTCTTAATCCTACAAGATGAATGCTGATTCTAGGATAAATGAGCTTGGAATTTGACCATTTATCAAAAGGGTTTGTGGAAAGAGTAATTTTTTCTGATTTTATATAAGTAGATAAACAGTAATTTAAAACAGCAATAATTTATGAAAAAGATACTTCTTCTAATTTTGACAAGCTTAGGATTCACTTTTTTAAGTCAGGCACAGAATATCAAACCGACTATCGGAATCAACTTTACGGATGTGATATCAGATGGAAATGGAACGGCGACTGGAAGGACCGGCTGGCAGTTGGGAGCCAGCATGGTTTTCGGAGAAAAAATTTATGTTGAACCGGGAATTTTTTATCAAAGCAAATCAGCAGAGTTTTCCTCAGCGGATAATTTGAATGAACCTGACCTGCAGGCAGATTTTAAAGGAGTCCGTGTCCCAGTCACTTTTGGATACAATCTCATTGGGAATCGTGTCTCTACGGCCTCACTTCGACTTTTTGGAGGTGCTTCTGGATTTTTTGTAACAGATGTGGGCGATGATATTAATAAAGATGATATCACCTCGCCTGCCTGGGGCGTGTTTGCGGGTGCAGGAGTGGATATCTGGCTCTTGTTTTTGGACGTCAGCTATGAATGGTCGGTTACCGATATTCAAACCAGTTTTACAAATATTGATTTTGGAAGAACTAACGGGCTTTTTGCAAATGCAGGGATCCGGATCAGGCTTTAATGGAATAAAAATATTTCCATGAAAAGGGAAATTCTCCCGTTATTTCATTTACTATTAATTGCTCTTGTAATGCTTGGTAGTTAAAAGAAATAAATGGACTAAGTGATGAGTAATTAGCATCTTAACAAACTTCTGAATTTGTTCCTAATCATAATATTTCAGAATTTTAAGAGGAATTAGCAAACAAGATGGAGACTTACGGTAATATTTTATTGATCGCAATGCCGGCCTTCCTGGCTTTAGTGCTTCTGGAAAAATGGTATGGATGGTATAAAAATAACGACACCGTTCCGATAAATGACATGATTTCCAGTCTGAGTTCGGGCATCACTAACGTCACCAAAGATGTATTAGGCCTCAGCATCGCTATTATCTCCTACGATTGGCTAGTAAACCAGGTATCCTTGACTGAAGTAAATGCCAGCTGGCTGACCTATTTAGTCGCTTTCATGGCATTGGATTTTTCGGGCTATTGGGTGCATCGCATCAATCATGAGTACAACATCTTCTGGAATAATCATATCATCCATCACAGTAGCGAGGAGTTCAACTTGGCTTGTGCCCTGCGTCAAAGTATCTCGTCATTTGTGCGGATTTTCACGGTTTTTCTATTGCCGGCGGCATTTTTGGGAGTTCCGACCGAGGTGATTGCCCTGGTTGGTCCGATACACTTGTTTGCCCAGTTTTGGTATCATACACAACACATCAAGCGTTTGGGGATTTTGGAATATGTGATTGTGACTCCAGCACATCATCGGGTCCATCATGCCATCAATCCCGAGTATTTAGATAAAAATTATGGGCAAATCTTTATTTTTTGGGACAAGCTTTTCGGCACTTTTCAGGAAGAGTTGGAAGAAGTGCCGGCCGTATACGGAGTGACGCGCCCAGTCCGTACATGGAATCCCATTAAAATCAATTTCATGCACTTTTGGCTTTTAGTTAAAGATGCCTGGAGAGCAGAAAAATTGGAGGATAAGTTTAAAATCTGGTTTATGCCTCTTGGATGGAGACCAGAAGATGTCGCTAAAAAATACCCAGTCGAGAAGATTGAGGATGTCTATCATTTTGAAAAATACAATCCCAAACTTTCCCCCTCATTGATGCGCTGGAGCGGATTTCAGTTTCTGATGCTTGTTTTATATGTGTTTTACCTTTTTGGCAATATCGCCCAAATTGGTTCACCGGGGATATTTATCTACGGAGCATTTATATTCTTAACGGTCTATGCTTTTACGGAATTGATGGATAAAAATCCTAAAGCTTGGATCTGGGAAGCAATAAAAAGTGCAGCGGGTATAGCGATCATCCTGACTACTGGAGATTGGTTTGGTTTGGATGAGTCTTTGCCTTTTGGATCTATTCTGATCATGACATTTTTGGTTATCTCTCCCCTGATTTCTTTTACTTTTTGTAAAACGCAAGGTCAACATTCTACTGTGAGAAAGATGGTTACCGTTCGTTCTAAATCAACGGTTTGACTTTTTTATTTCAAAAGAAACTGTAACGCGGAGGTTCCACTTCTAAAAAATTGAGTGAGATATCATAAATAATTCAAAGCAGATCACCCGTGCCTCAAAGTAAATTGATTCTGCACTTTAAAATGTGCTGCTGTTGCATATTTGACACCAAGTTTATGAAGCGTAGCCATTTTGAACAGCAAAAAAAAACCTGACTGGTTAGAGTCAGGTTTTGATTGAATATTTAGGTGGAAATTATTTTCCTTTTTCTCCGATAGAGATCATCGCACATCTGAAACCAATATCATTGGTCGCAGAATCCTGATGCATAAATCTTCGAGTGCCTGGTGCAAGCCAATAAGTAACGTCTCTCCAAGATCCGCCTTTATAGACTCTAAGCTCGTCGGAAAGCATTGTGGTCTCATATAGCTCCTCCTCGTCATAGACTCCGGAATTCCTTACTGGGTTCAAATCGTCAAAATCCTGAAAAGAAAGTGGTCTGTAGATATCCTGAACCCACTCGTTCATGTTACCTGCCATGTGGTATAGTCCAAAATCATTCGGTGCCATATCGTAAACGTTGGTAGGGATAATCTCACCGTCATTTCGCTGATTACCGGAAATTCCACCGTAATCTCCTCGGCCTCTTTTGAAGTTGGCCAATAAATCACCTTGCTTTCCTTTTCTTTTTACGTTATATGGGTTTCTTACACCTCTTCCATCCCAAGGATAGATTCGGCCATATTCCTGATTTTCATCCAGGTATTGTGTTCCAATCATGGCTTTAGCTGCATATTCCCACTCAGCTTCGGTAGGAAGTCGGTAATCTGCCAAAGCTACGCCGCGCTCGATTAATTGAGTTTTGGAGAAGGTGGAGTCGATTCCTCTTTCTTTTCGGATCAATTCCTGTACAAAATCAGTTCTCCATTTCGCGTAGATTTTTGCTTGAGTCCAAGAGACTCCAGCTACTGGATAAAAATTGAAGCCAGGAAATCTGAAATAGTAGGACTGGTACATGTCGTTGAAGGACATAGCGCCTTTCCATACATTTTCTGAAGGTTCGAGTTTTAATAATGAATCCGCACTTACTTTCTTTTTCATATCGAAAAGAAACTCTCGGTAATCATTATTGGTAATCTCGGTCTCGTCAAGGTAGAAGTTGGATACCGTTACAGTCCGCTCCACATTGTCACGGAAAGCCATAATGTCTTCCTCCTGGGAGCCCAATACGGCTCTACCTCCCTGAATGAATTTCAAGTTAGGTCCCGGGATTTGCTCGGCATTTTTTGCCACAAAGAAATTTGTCGAATCGTTCTCTTCGAAGCTAAATTCCTGTCCTGTGGTTGCACTTTTCTTACCTGGATTGTTTGCAGTTCTTCTGCCATACCCAGGGGTCTTGTTACATGAGGTCAGAATAGAGCTTCCAACAATGGTAAAAGCTGCTACCCACATTCCCCAAGATTTGTTACTCAGACGCATATATGTATTCGTTTTAGGTCCAATAATCGCTGCAATATAAATGCTAAGTCAGGCACTTCCAATGATTTGTAAAGATCAGGTTATCTAGCAAATAGCTCATAAGTCCTTTAAATCTCATTTATCAGCAGAATAGTTGTGCAAAACTGCAATATTTATGCCAGTAAAAAATTCAATTTTTTTTAAGATTCGTACATTTCCTTTAGCTTTTGTTGGGCTTTAGAAATACTTGAAACTCCTGACAAGGTAAGTATCAAACGATTCTTATACTCCTTTATTTTACAATTCTTGGTATTGAATTGAGCAAAACGCATGATTTTTTGAAAAATATCGGAAGAATAGAAGTCATCTCGGCTGGCAGGCAGGAGATAGCACTTCATCAGATTTCCTTTCAGCGTCAGCTTTTCAATTCCCAGTTTTTCAGCTTTCCAGCGCAGACGTACGGTCTCCATCAGATCTCCAACTGATTCCGGTCTCGGCCCAAAGCGGTCTTGGAGCATATCGGAAAACTTAGAAAGCTCTTCTTCATTTTTGATCGCATCCAGCTTGGAATACAGACCTAAACGCTCGCTGATATTCCCCACATATTCCTCAGGGATCAGAAGTTCCAGATCAGTTTCAATGGTACAATCCTGTACCAGTACTTTTACTTTTTCTGCCAGATCTACCTCAAATAAGGAAGCAAATTCATTTTCCTTTAATTCTTGCACTGCTTCATCCAGAATTTTATGATACATCTCAAAACCTAAATCTGTAATAAATCCACTTTGCTCTGCGCCAAGAAGATTGCCAGCTCCCCGAATGTCCAAGTCTTTCATGGCCACCTTGAAACCGTCTCCTAAGTCCGAAAATTCCTCTAGGGTCTGCAAGCGCTTGCGTGCCTCGGGAGTCAGGCCAGACATCGGGCTGGTCAGAAGATAGCAAAAGGCTTTCTTGTTGCTCCGTCCTACTCGGCCGCGCATCTGATGCAGATCGCTCAAACCGAACATATGCGCCCGGTTGATCAAAATGGTATTGGCATTGGGAATGTCGAGACCTGACTCGATAATATTGGTAGATACAAGGACATCGTATTCATGATTGATGAAATCCACCATGATTTTCTCCAATTTTTTGCCATCCATCTGTCCATGGGCTCCCACGACCCTGGCATCAGGCACCAGCTTCATGATAAGATTTGCTATGGAATCTATTTCCCCTACCCGATTGTGAACAAAGAAAACCTGACCTCCACGACGGAGTTCATAGGCGACGGCATCCCGGATGACTTCTTCTTGAAAAGTCTGAACTTCCGTTGTTACAGGTTGTCGGTTGGGTGGTGGTGTGGCAATCACAGATAAATCCCGAGCACCCATCAAAGAAAAATGCAAGGTTCTTGGAATCGGAGTGGCAGTCAAAGTAAGTACATCTACATTGACCCGCAGATTTTTTAGCTGGTCTTTCACTTTCACTCCGAATTTTTGTTCTTCGTCTATCACCAATAGACCGAGGTCTTTGAAAACAATGTCCTTATTGACGATTTTGTGGGTACCAATCAGGATATCGATTTCTCCAGATTTCACCTGACTGACTATTTCTTTGATTTCCTTTGCGGTTCGAAAGCGGTTGATGTAATCTACTTTCAAAGGGAGATTTTCAAGTCGCTCTTTGAAAGTCTGATAGTGTTGCATGGCCAAAATCGTGGTTGGTACAAGCACGGCTACTTGCTTGCGGTCATTTACGGCCTTGAATGCAGCCCGAATAGCTACTTCGGTCTTGCCAAAGCCCACGTCTCCGCACACCAGGCGATCCATGGGATACGTTTTTTCCATGTCTGTTTTTACATCCTGGGTGGCGAGCGCCTGATCTGGTGTATCCTCGTAGATAAATGAAGACTCTAGCTCAATTTGTAGCACAGAATCTTTGCTAAATGCAAAACCGGGGGCTGATCTTCTTTTTGCATAGAGAGCGATCAGGTCTTTGGCAATGTCTTTTACCTGCTTTTTGGCTTTTGACTTTTTATTTTCCCATTCCGGCGATCCAAGTTTCGACATGGCAGGTACTGAGCCTTCTTGACCGGAATATTTGGAGATTTTATGAAGGGAATGAATATTCACATACAGGAGATCGTCATCTCTAAAAATCAATCGCACTGCTTCCTGCATCTTGCCGGAAACGTCTACTTTCTCCAACCCGGCAAATCTACCTACCCCATAATCCACGTGCACAATGTAATCTCCAGGGTGAAGCGCCTTAAGTTCTTTGATGGTAAGTGCCTTGGATTTACTGGCTTTGGTGCGGGGCTTGTATCGATGAAAGCGCTCAAAAAGCTGGTGATCTGTGAAGCAGGCTATTTTTAACAATCTGTCTTCATAGCCTTCTCTCAGTCCCAAGAGTAAACTTTGCACCTGAAGCGTTGGATCAAGCTCTCTGAAAATCCCGAGCAGGCGATCGATTTGCTTCTCATTTTCAGCCAATAGAATATTGGTATAGCCTTTCCTTTCATTTTCTGCAAGATGACTGACCAGAAGATCGAAATTCTTATTGAAAGAAGGCTGCGGCTGACTCTCCCACGTGTATTGAGTAGTATCCTTTAAATAAAACTGACGACCAAATTCAATTCTGGAAAATCCCTCCAGGGCTTGGCTGAGATCCTTTCCATTTTCAAACAGATCTGTTGGCTTCAGCACCAGACTCTCATTCTTTGTCTTATTTACAATCTGATCAAATTCTTGGCTTGCCTTGTGAAAGCATTCATCCATCACATCTTTGGTCAGCTGAAAGTCTTTGATCCAGATTTTGGTTTGTTCCGGCAAAAATCCCAAAAATGACTGTCTAACCTCCTGTAATAGTTTGGTCTGAACATTGGGAATCAAAGAAAGGTGGTCTACCTCAGTGATTGAGAGTTGACTTTCCGGGTCGAAGGTTCGGATACTTTCTATTTCTTTTCCAAACAGCTCCAGCCGATAAGGATGCTCATTCGAAAAAGAAAAAACATCCAGAATACCGCCCCGAATAGCAAACTGCCCAGGCTCATATACGAAATCTGATCGTTCAAAATCGTAGCTGCTCAGTAATTCCGAGACAAACTCCATGTCCACCTGTTCGCCTACCTTTGCGGTAAAGGTGTTTTCCCGAAGTGAGCGCTTGTTGATCACCCGCTCATAGAGTGCCTCTGGATAGGTAATGATTACCCTGGATTTAGCCCGGTCTTCCAGAATCAGATTTAGGATTTCAGATCTGATCAGGACATTTGCATTGTCGACTTCCTCGTAATTGTAAGCTTTTTTGAAACTGGAGGGAAACACCATGTGGTCCTCAGTCTGAAGGAGATTTTGAAGATCGGAATTTAAATACGCCGCTTCTTCTTTGTCCTGAGCAATGATCAAATGAAACCCTCCCTTACTTCGGAACAAAGCTGCGAAAAGCACCATATCAAGCCCGCCGGAAAGCCCTTTGAGCTGATAGGTGATTTTCTCATCTTTCATGATTTCATGTGCGATGGTCTGAAAAACAGGGTCGGATTGGTAAAGGGAAAGAAATGCCTGACTATCCAAGGAAATATTATTTGGAGGAGAATTTGAATCCCAAAGTTAATGGATTCTGAGTTCCCGGGTTTTGAACTGCGTTAGATTTACGAAATTCTGAACCTATGGCCCTCTAAAATGTTTGTCTCAATATGAGTAATCCCGACACCCAACTTACTTGGTTTCAGCGATTGGAACGCCTGCATCCTTATGAGACACTGCTCTATCTGGGAATGATAGGCAGTGGACTGATCTTTCTATTTATGGCTGTGGCTTTTGTTTTTTCGGGATTGAATCAGTTGGGGGGATACAATGAACACGTGCCGATAGCTTTTTTGATTTCGACAATGATGCTGATTTTGAGCGGTTATACAGTGACCAAACTTAGGTTATACTTTCAGGAGGAGCGCGTTGACAAACTCATTGGCTCTCTGAAAATCACCATATGGCTGGGAATCATTTTTACGCTGCTACAACTCTTGGGATGGTATGAACTCGCGGAAATGGGAATTGATTTTAAGGGAATCCCAAGTGGCAGCTTCCTGTATGTTTTGACCGGTATACACATATTTCACCTTCTTGGAGCACTGATTTTTGCCGTTATTCTGCTGATTCAGTTTCAAAAAAGGCAGAAGGATCAAATCCAACGCCTGATTTTACTTACCAATCCCTTTGAAAAAATGAGAATCAGACTCTTCACGGTCTATTGGCATTTCATGGATGTGGTTTGGCTCATCTTATTCGTATTGTTTGTCCTTAGCTTCTGATCCTAATCCATAAATGAAAATCAATATTGAAACTCCGGTAAACCAAGGTTATCTTGAAGAGAAAAAGGGATTTGATGAAAATCTTTTTTCAAAGCTCAGTCCACCTTTTCCGCCAATAAGACTGATTCGTTTTGATGGTTCTACCAAAGGTGACATCGTATCATTGGAATTGGATTTTATTTTTTTTAAACAAAAGTGGACCAGTGAAATCACCAAGGATGAGACCAATAACCATGAGTTTTATTTCATTGACCAAGGGATCGATCTTCCCTTTTTCTTAAAAAAATGGACGCATAAACACCGGGTGATTAAGGATGGGGAGAGTGCCATCATTCGGGATGAAATTGAATACGAAGCGCCTATTAAAGTTTTGACTTGGCTGCTTTATCCGGTTATGTTGCTCCAGTTTGCCTATCGAAAACCGATCTACAGGCGTATATTTTCCTAATGGACGACGGGAAGGTTTTCGCAGTTGACTATTTTACAATCTCCATAGAGGACCAATGAATGACTCTGAATTTCAGATTGGAAGGTTTTGCCGATCAATTCTTTGATTTCATTGATCTTAGGGTCTGAAAATTCGCGGATTTTGCGACATTGATTGCAGACATGGTGGTCGTGATGCTTGTAAGTCAAAGCCTGCTCATAAAGTGCCACCTTATCCTTGAATTGATGCTTTACAGCCAGTCCGCTCTCCACCAATAAATCCAAAGTATTGTATATCGTGGCCCTGCTGATGGTATAGCCCTTATTTCTCATATTCAGAAAAAGTCCCTCCACATCCATGTGCTCATCCTCCGGAAGGGAATAAAGTTCATCGATGACAGAGAATCTTTCAGGCGTCTTCCGGCTCCCCTGCTTAGAGAGAAAATTTTCGAAGATTTTTTTTGCCTTATCGATGAGTGCCTTATCAGCCATAATTTAATTGAGTATTAAAATTAAAGATGGCCCATTCTTTATTTTTTGGCAAACTCCAAAACCGATCTGTTGTAATTTGGGTTTAATCTAAATTAAGTAATTTCTTTTTGAGGGGCCGATCTTCTGAAGTATCAACTGACTAGGTTTGAAACATAGGTCGGGAAGATTAGGTTAAAAGTTTTAACTTTTATCAGATTTACACGCCCGCGATTCCTGATGAACCCAAAGTTTGCAATCACACTTATCTTATTAATCTTCCTCCATCTCAGTGGTCAGGCGCAGGTACCGGGTTTTTTTATGAAAGAAGACAAGCGTAAAGCTACCTTGTCATTTTACTCCTCAAACAGCCTGATTATCCTGCCGGTGTCTATCAATGGCAGTGCCCCATTAAATTTCATGATTGATACAGGTGTCCGCACGAATATTCTCTTCAGCAAGTCCTTGGGGGATGAAATAGGACTCAACTATACACGAAGACTAAGCCTGGTCGGAGCTGATGGCACCATCAATTTGATGGCGTCTGTCTCTCCGATGAATGAAATTGATCTTGGGCCCGTAGTAGGGAAGCTGCAAAACATGTTGGTATTGGAGGAGGATTTCTTAGAACTCGAATCCGTCATCGGTGTACCAGTATATGGTATCCTTGGCTATGAGTTTTTCAAATACAATCCGATCCGGATAAATTATGATGATGGGAAACTCGATTTTTTCAGAAGCAATGCATTGAAATGGAAGCCCCCCTTTTATAAGAAGTTGAATATGGCTATTGAGGACAATAAACCTTATATCCATGCCAAAGTGAAGCAAAGAAGTGGGAAGATCATCCAGCCAAAATTGCTAATCGATACCGGAGCCAATCACGGCCTGCTGCTCAATAGAGAAACTACTGATGATATTGATCTTCCGGAGGAGATAGTGGAAGCCGAGATCGGGCAAAGTCTGGGAGGTATTCTGATGGGCTATGTGGGCCGAGTAGATTACCTGAAAATTGCCGGCTTCAAAATGGAAAATGTACTCACATCCTATCCGGACACAACGGCATTCAGCTATGTGATCAAAGATTCAGGGAGACAGGGAAGTTTGGGCTCCGAAGTTTTGGGAAGAACAAAGTTGATTTTTGACTATTCCCGTGAGCAACTATTTATTAAGAAGGCCAATAACTTCTATGCACCCTTCCAATTTGACATGAGCGGACTCGCGATCAAAAAACTACCAACTGATCAGACTAGGTATTTCATTTCGAATGTGAGGGAAAACTCTCCTGCTGACAAAGCAGGTATATTACCACTTGACGAAATTATATCCATCAATAAAATACCGGTTTTCATTTGGGAGCTGGTAGAACTCAATAAACTGTTTAGATCGGAAGAGGGCCGGGTCATCGAACTAGAGCTGCGGCGATATGATCCTGTGGATTCTAAAAAATGGGAAAATCTCCGGATAAAAATCAAGCTTGAAAAACAGATTTGATTAGTTTCTGTCCTTTCATTTAAAAAAGGATAATTTTGGATCCGAAAGCGGTTCGAAACTTCCATGAAATTTGTCCGTGTAAAAATGCTTTGAAACTTATCTAAAAAATGAAAAAACTATTAATTCCAATTCTGGTTCTAGGAGTGATCGGTATCTTTATTTACAGCAAAGCTGTAGGATCCTATAATTCTTTTATCCAAGCTGAAGAGACGGTCAACGGGCAATGGGCCGAAGTGGAAACCCAGTATCAGCGAAGAGCTGACCTGATTCCTAACTTGGTCAATACGGTAAAAGGATATGCTGATTTTGAGCAGGAAACTCTTACCCAGGTGATTGAAGCCAGAGCAAAGGCTACCTCCATGAGTATCGATCCGACCAACTTGAATGAAAGCAATCTGGCGCAATTTCAGCAAGCGCAAGAGCAGCTTTCCGGTGCCTTGAGTAGGTTATTGGTGACTGTAGAGCGTTATCCTGAACTCAAAGCCAACCAAAATTTTCTGGAACTTCAGGCTCAGCTTGAGGGCACTGAAAACCGAATCGCCGTAGCGAGAAGAAATTATAACCAGGCCGTTGTAGCCTACAATCAGGAAATTAGAACTTTCCCCAATAATATCTTTGCAGGCTGGTATGGTTTTGAGCCTAAAGCAACCTTCCAAGCAGCCGAAGGATCAGAGAATGCGCCAAGCGTACAATTTTAATTTTCAAAATCATGGCTGAGAAACTATTCTCACCAGCAGATCGGAAAGCCATTGAATCGGCAATCCGATCTGCTGAATTACGTACTTCTGGCGAAATCCAGGTTCATATTGAAAGCCACTGTAAAGGCGATTTGATGGATCGAGCCGCAGAACTGTTTGAATTGCTTAAAATGTATCAAACTAAGGAAAGAAATGGAGTACTTTTCTACCTCGCAGTGGAGGATCATAAATTTGCCATTCTAGGCGATGCAGGGATCAATCAAGTCGTGGAACCTGATTTTTGGGAAAAAACCAAAGAAATCATGGCCAACAGCTTTCGCTCAGGCCATTTTACTGACGGGCTTATCAAAGGGATTCAGATGGCAGGTGAAAAACTCAGCCATTTCTTCCCCTATGATGATGATTCCGACCAAAACGAACTACCGAATGAAATATCATTTGGCTAAAATAAAGCCAGCTTTCTTCTTTCTTATGATCTTGATTTTTGCTGTTTTATCCAACAGCATTGCCCAGGATTTTCCTCCCGTTCCCAATCCTCCCAGATTGGTCAATGATTTTACGGAGACGCTTTCTGCCTCAGAAATAGCACAACTGGAAAGCAAGCTGGTAGCTTATAACGATACCACTTCTACCCAGATTGCCATTGTAATGATGAAATCTGTGGGACCTTACGACATCGCTGATTATTCAATTCAATTGGCTGAAAAATGGGGAATCGGTGGAAAAGAAAACAACAATGGGATTTTGATCCTTGCCGCAATGGAAGATCGGGACGTCTTCATCGCAACGGGCTATGGAATGGAAGGGGTAATCCCTGATGCCTTAGGCAAGCGGATCGTCCAAAATCTGATCATTCCAAATTTTAAGCAGGGCGAATATTATCAGGGGTTGGATCAAGCCACAGATATGATGATCAAGCTCGCCTCTGGGGAGTACACTGCTGAGGAGGTACAATCTCAAGGTAACAGTGGCGGAGCTTTAATCTTGCTCTTCATTTTTATAGTCATCTTCGTGATTTTACCGTTGATTCGCAATCGAAAGGATAATGATAATCACATGGGTGGAAAAGGAGGAGGAATCGACTTGTGGACTACCATTATGTTGGCCAATATGCTGAAAGGCGGAAATAGCGGAAAATTTGGGGATTTCTCCTCTGGACGCGGATCCTTCGGTGGTGGTGGATTTGGCGGTGGTGGCTTCGGTGGATTTGGAGGAGGAAGCTTTGGCGGTGGTGGAGCTGGAGGAAGCTGGTAAAATCACGCAATCCAAGTTATTTATTTATAGATCAAGCTTCTATTCCAATGGAAGTTTGATTTTTTTTTTGCCTATTTCCTACTGCTTTTAACAAGTGAATATTGATTTGTTTTCATAGGTTAGTATTATGATTTCTGTAACTGAAGCCCTTTCGATTATCGATCAAAACACAGCCAAGAATCCAGTGGAAACACTTCCTATCCAACAGGTCATGGGAGCCACACTAGGTAAAAATATTTATGCCCCTTTTGATTTGCCGAGATTCCGGAAATCTTCAATGGATGGTTATGCGTTCATCCATTCTGATCTTTCTGAATTGGATTTAGTGGGTGAATCGAAGGCTGGAGATGGTGCAGAAATCCCGCTGGAAAAGAATCAGGCAGTCCGGATTTTCACTGGTGCAAGAGTCCCAGATCAGGCGGATACCGTAGTCATGCAGGAACATGTCGAGAAAACCGCTTCCGGAATTCAAATTCTCAAAATGCCGGAGCGCTTTGCGAATGTTCGTCCGATTGGAGAACAAATCAAGAAAGGAGATCTGGCGCTGGAAGCTGGAATTAAAATCAATGCACCTTTGATCGGGTTTTTGGCAAGTTTTGGGATCACATCGGTACCTGTAGTGCAAAAGCCCTCTATTGCCATCATCGTTACAGGAAATGAAATTCAGGCTTTGGGGGAGCCTCTTGCAGAAGGAAAAATCTATGAGAGCAATTCACTGATGCTTCAGGTAGCCCTCCGGTCTTTGGGGATGGAAGTTAACCAGATTATTCAGTGTCCGGATGATCGGAAATCCACCGTGGACGCTATCGCTCAGGGTTTGAAATGTGATGTAGTTCTTATTTCAGGCGGAATATCAGTTGGGGATTATGATTTTGTACAAGAGGCTTTGATTCAAAATGGGGTAAGCCAACTGTTTTATAAAGTGAATCAAAAACCCGGTAAGCCTCTTTGGTATGGGAAAAAAGGGAAAAATCAGGTTTTTGCCTTGCCGGGCAATCCGGCCTCCACGATGATGTGTTTTCAAATCTACGTAGTGCCTGCACTTCGCAAAATGATTTCTGGTCTTCCGATAAAGATGAATTTCGAAAGAGCAGCGTTGAAGCATTCCGTAGAAAATAAATTCGGAAAGGCACTTTTCCTGTTAGCAACGATTGAAAATGGAAAAATTGAAGTTTTTCAGAAACAAGCTTCCAGCATGTTGATTTCTTTTGCTGTCGCCAACGCGATTTTATTCTTTCCTGAGGATGCCCTGCGTCTGGAGCAAGGAGAGGAAGTGTCATATTTAAGGATAAATACCTAGGAAAATGACCGGTACATCAGATCCAGTTTTGATTATTAGCTTCTCGTTGATATTGGCGGTGGTGGCATTTCTTTATGCCAGTGTCGGTCACGGGGGTGCGAGTGGTTACCTGGCACTCATGGCACTTTTTGGATTTCCGCTATTGGTGATGAAGCCCACAGCTTTGCTACTCAATGTCTTTGTGGCAGGAATTTCATTCCTGTTTTTTCGGGCAAATAAATATTTCAACTGGAAGCTTTTTTATCCTTTTGCGATCACCTCTATCCCGGCAGCTTTTGTGGGAGGAGGCATTCCGATCAATCCCACGCTTTACAAACAGGTGCTTGGGATATTTTTGTTTATTGCCATTCTTCGGATTTTAGGAGTATTTGGGAAAGTAGCTTCCTCCGAAAACAAACCGCTGAATATGCCGCTTGCATTGATTCTTGGTTTGGGAATCGGCTTTTTTTCAGGGATGATTGGTATAGGTGGAGGAATTATCCTCAGTCCGGTAATCCTGCTTTTAGGATGGGGCAATTTGAAAGAAGCCGCTGCAGTTTCGGCGCTCTTTATATTCGTCAACTCAGTATCCGGAGCCTTGGGATTTGTTCTCAATGATGGATTGATTCCGCAAGAAGCGTTTTATCTAATTCCTGCAGCACTACTCGGAGGAACTTTAGGCTCGTATTATGGCAGCAGTAAATTTTCTTTTCCGGTCCTCAAATATATCTTGTCTGCTGTGCTTTTTATTGCGTTTATTAAACTCATGACCATTTAGCCTTAGCTGTTTGGCAAATTCCCTTTCCAAAACAAAGCTTTCTAAATCAGGCTTTAGTAAATTAACCTTCAAGAAAAGAGAGACATGATTAAAGTACATTATTTCGGTATTATCGCAGAGGCAGCTCGACAAGAGGCGGATGTGATGGCTTTGGAAGGGGAAGATTTAAAAACTTTGGTTACCCGCCTTACAGCAAAACACCATCTTGATTCATACAGGTTTCAGGTCGCGCTGAATCGAAAAATAGTCAAGGATTTAGATGCAGTTTCATTAAGGGATGGAGATGAAGTCGCATTACTACCGGCTTTTTCTGGAGGTTGAGATGGATTTTAGCAGACAGATTATATTGCCACAACTAGGAGAATCGGGACAGGAAAAGCTCAGGAAAGCCCGCGTACTTCTGGTCGGTGCAGGTGGATTGGGATCTGCGATTTTACCGTATCTGGCAGCGGCGGGAGTAGGTACACTGGGGATTATGGATGGAGACTTGATCGCAGCAAGCAATCTTCACAGGCAGTTGCTTTACTCGGAAAATCAAGTAGGATTATTGAAAGTAAAAGAAGCCAAAAAATACCTGGAGACTCATTTTCCTGAGCTGAAGGTTCAGATCTTTGAAAAATTTTTAGATTCTCAAAATGCCAAATCAACGCTAGAAAATTTTGATCTGATCATCGATGCCACCGATGAAATCCAAGCCCGGTATATTTTAAACGATGTGTGCGAAGCAATTGATATTCCCTGGGTTTACGGCTCTGTACATCAGTTTCAAGGGCAGGTTTCAGTTTTCAATTATAAAAATGGGCCAAACTACCGGGATCTGTTTCCTAGTCCGGATCCGGATGCAGTTTCCTGTTCGGATGCGGGAGTCATCGGAACCACTGTGGGTCTGATCGGTATGCTTCAAGCTAATGAAGCAATTAAGATTTTGGCAGGATTTGGAACTGTGCTTTCCGGAAAGATTTTGATTTATGATTTGTTAAGTTCCAGGCAGGAGATTTATGATTTTGAAAAAACTCCTGAAAGAGAGGAACAAACGGAACAAATATCCTTCACCTGGATTTCTATTCCGGAGGCAATCCAATCGCAGATCCTCCTACTGGATGTCCGTGAAGAGAATGAGAAACCCTACCTTTCAGGAGAAAATTACCTTCAGATACCACTTTCCATATTTGCCCAAAAGACAGACGAATTGGATCCGGAAAAGCAAATTGGCATTTTTTGCCAGACAGGAAAAAGAAGTCAGCGGGCTGCCCACCTTCTACATCAGCGTGGCTTTACTCAAATCCGACTGCTCAAAGGCGGTGCGAAAGAACTTTCAGAACAATTAAAGCATGAAAAAGACATTTCTTGAAGGGGCAATTGCCTCGACATTTATCGCCGAATCCATTGCAAAACATCAAAGTAAACACACGATCGGAGCGCATAATATATTTCTCGGTCAGGTGCGGGCAGATGAAATCAACGGACAGCAGGTAGCTGCAATCGAGTACAGCGCCTATGAGGACATGGCCAATGAGAAACTGCATGAAATCCGTGAATCTGCATTCGAAAAGTTTGATTTGACCTGTCTGCATATTTATCACAGTCTTGGTCGAGTAGAAGTTGGAGAGATTTGCTTTTTTGTTTTTGTATCCGCTAAGCGACGTAAGCAGGTTTACGAGGCTACCGAATTTTTAGTCAACCAGGTGAAAGAGCAAGTGCCCATATTTGGTAAGGAAATTTTCGAAAATGAGGATTTTCAATGGAAAGTAAACAGCTAAGGAATGGTTGATATCACGCATAAAATCACCACCCTACGCGTTGCCAAGGCCAAAGCCATAGTCTGTGCCAGCAGTGAAGCCACGATTCAGGCAGTAAAAGAGAACCGCGTGCCAAAGGGAAATGTCTTTGAAATGGCTAAGGTCGCCGGGTTGTTTGCAGTAAAAAATACCCATTTGACTATACCTGATTGTCACCCACTACCCATTGAATACACCTCCGTCGAGTACGAAATTCAAAACCTTGAGATTCATATTTTCATCACTGTAAAGACGATTTATAAAACCGGGGTGGAAGTGGAGGCCATGCATGGAGCGGCTGTGATCGCATTGACCATGTATGATATGCTCAAGCCTTTAGACAAAGGAATCGTAATCCGGGAAGTGGGCCTTGTCGAGAAAACAGGCGGAAAAAGCAGTTTCAAACGACAGGATCCCAGCAGCATTAATGCTGCGGTAATCGTCTGTTCAGACTCTGTATCCAAAGGTGAAAAAGAAGATTTGGCCGGGAAAGCCATTTGCGCAAAACTGGAAGAAATGCAGGTGAAGATTGATGGATATGAGGTAGTTCCGGATGAGATTGCCGAGATTAGGGCCAAGGCCATTCATTTTTCGGACAAGGTTTCTTTATTGATATTTACCGGAGGAACTGGTCTTTCCAAAAGAGATGTAACCCCAGAGGCGCTGGAGCCAATATTAGAACGTAGAATACTGGGAATTGAAGAAGTGATACGCAGCTATGGTCAGCAAATTATGCCTTATGCCATGCTTTCCAGGTCTTTGGCAGGAACCATTGGAAATTGCCTGGTGTTGGCTTTGCCAGGATCCACCAAAGGTGCCACTGAATCGATGCAGGCGGTTTTTCCTCATCTGATGCATGTTTTCAAAGTACTTGAAGGAACTACTCACCAAGGGAATGATTAATCAAAAAGGGAAATTAGCTGATCAGTATGGAAGAAATCACGATTACCTTCGGATTTCTCTCACGGAGCGTTGCAATCTGCGCTGTCAATACTGTATGCCCGAGGAAGGAATTCCTTTGACTCCTTCCAAGAATTTGATGACCGCTTCTGAGATTGGGAAGTTTGCGGAAATTTTTGTGGGATTGGGAGTAAAAAAAATCCGATTAACAGGAGGGGAACCTCTTCTGAGAAAGGATTTTGCTGAAATAGTCCGAATCCTTGCGACCTTTCCGGTTGAGATTTCGATCACGACCAACGGGATTTTACTGGATCGGAATATTGAGCTTTTGCAAGAATTGGGAATCAGGCATCTCAACTTCAGTCTGGATACCTTGCGGGAAGAGAGATTTTTGAAAATGACCAGGCGAACAGGATTTCAGAAAACTATGGAAAACTTTCAACTGGCGATCAGAGAAAAGTTTCTGCTGAAAATCAACTGTGTCCTCATGAAAGGCGAAAACGATGATGAAATCATAGACTTCATCAGGTTGAGTGAGAACTTGGCCATTTCTGTTCGATTTATTGAATTTATGCCATTTGATGGGAATAAATGGAACAAGTCCAAGCTGGTCACTGAGGCGGATATTTTATCCCAGGTAGAAAAATCATTTGGCCTGGATCAACTGATTGCTCTTCCGAATGAAAAGAATTTGACTGCCAGGAAATTCAAAATCAACGGATTTCAGGGAGATTTTGGCATTATCAGTTCGGTTACCAATCCATTCTGTAGTACCTGCAATCGAATCCGCCTTACAGCCAATGGAAAAATTAAAAATTGCCTTTTTTCAAATTCAGAGACCGACCTCTTAACTGTCATGAGAGCCGGTGGGAATGTCATCGAATTGATTGAAGCTTCGGTTTATAAGAAAAAAGCAGTCCGCGCCGGGATGGACAATCTGGACAAACTTTCTGATCCGGAACTCCATTCTCAAAACCGAAGCATGATTGCCATCGGCGGCTGAGATTTTTGTAGAAAAAATTAAAAAAAAGCACTCGAATAAGAGTGCTTTAAAATTTGGCCGTAAGAGGTCGGACTAACGTACCTGCTCGGTGCGGGAGAAGAAGAATGAACCTTCGATGGCAGCATTTTCATCCGAATCAGAACCATGCACAGCATTAGCTTCGATGGATGTAGCAAAGATTTTCCTGATGGTTCCTTCTGCAGCATTTTCAGGATTGGTAGCTCCGATCAATGTTCTGAAATCTTCCACTGCATTTTCTTTTTCCAAAATGATCGCGATGATCGGTCCAGAAGACATGTATGCGACTAGATCTTTATAGAAAGGTCTTTCTTGATGTACTTCGTAGAATTTTCCGGCAAGCGCAGGAGTCAGGTGTGTAGCTTTCATGGCCACGATTTTAAATCCAGCCTCTTCGATCATTTTCAAAATGGCTCCTGAATTGCCTGCCTTGAAAGCATCAGGCTTAATCATGGTAAATGTTCTGTTTGTTGCCATGGGTTTTATAATTTTAATTGGTTTAAATCGGCTGCAAAAGTATAGCTTTTCGTGCCATTCTCCGAAAATACTTCGTTATTTATCATCCAGGGTCTTAATTTTCAAGGAAATACATTACTTGGGATTTGCAAAAAAAATAATCACCTTTGCATCCCACAAAAGCCAAAGTGCCGCTAAATATCTATGAAGGAAGCTTTAGCCTCATTTGCGAAAGAGATATCCTCCCCCAAAAAAATATTTATCACCACCCATGTCAAACCAGATGCTGATGCATTGGGCTCTTCCTTAGGATTAGCCAATTATCTGATCAAGAAGGGACATGAGGTGACTGTAGTGACTCCTTCCGATTACCCTAGTTTTCTGAACTGGATGAAAGGAAATGACGACGTGCTTGATTTCAGCAACCCAGAACATACCGATCAGGCAAAGAAAAAACTCCAAGAAGCAGAAGTTATATTTTGCCTTGATTTTTCAGTTTTGGATCGTGTCAATATGCTGGGTGAACTGATCAGGGAATCTGATGCCTACGTAGTCAATATTGACCACCATCAAGACCCAGAGGATTTTGCAGCATTCCGATTGTGGAGCACCACAGCAGCAGCGACTTGTGAGCTAGTCTATGAACTGATAGTGGACTTAGGCGACAGAAACTTGATTGACAAGGATATTGCTGAATGTCTCTATGCAGGTATTATGACCGATACAGGGGGATTTCGCCATCCAAACACTACCAAAAACGTACATTTGGTCGTGGCAGAACTCTTGGATCTTGGTGCAGACACCTCTCAGGTAGCTAATTTGATCTATGATTCCAATTCTGTCAATCGTCTGAAATTTATCGGATTTGCGATTTCCAGACGGCTGGTCATCCGAAAAGACCTTCATTTGGCATATTTCACGATCAGCAAAAAAGATCTTAAAAAATATCAAAGCCGCACCGGTGATACAGAAGGTTTAGTCAATTATGCCTTATCTTTGGAAGGAATTAAGCTGGCAGCCTTGTTTTCTGAGCGGGAAGATGGAGTGAAAATTTCCTTCAGGTCTAGGACGGAAGTCTCTGTAAATAAGTTTGCAGCAGCCTACTTCAACGGAGGAGGTCACAAAAATGCAGCAGGAGGTAGATCCACAGAAGGATTGAAAGAAACGGTTGAAAGGTTTGAATCTCTTGTGGCAGAAAAACAATCCGAATTATTTGGTGAGGTAACTCTCACAGCCTAAAAAATCTCCCTAGTTTTACATTGAAAATCCACATAAACTTTATGAAAAACGCAAAAAGCCATTTGGCCCTGGTACTCCTACTATTTGGAGCTACTACCATGTCATCTTGTCAAAAAACGAAAGTGACTGAGAAAGATGGAATTGAATACACTTATATCAAAGAAGGTTCTACCAAAGCAACTAGCGGAAACTTCTTGCTTTACAATCTT
This sequence comes from uncultured Limnohabitans sp., assembly GCA_964521585.1. Taxonomy (GTDB): domain Bacteria; phylum Bacteroidota; class Bacteroidia; order Cytophagales; family Cyclobacteriaceae; genus Algoriphagus. Next base: position 21,437 of record CAZFSC010000001.1, on the reverse strand, counting down.
CAGATCACGACAGAATCTGACTCAGTGATCTACACAACTGCAGATCAGCCTATGCCAGGTTATCTTCAGGCCAATGATTCTATCCCTGTAAATAATGGCATGGATGAGATCTTTTTGAATTTGAGAAAAGGAGACAGCATTATCTTCGAATCTACTGCAAAAACAATTTTCGGAGAAAACGTGCCTCCGTTTCTGAAAGCAGATGAATTGGTCAAGGTAAGACTTGGTGCTTTCGAAGAATTGGATGAGGCTGGAATTCAGGCCTACTTCGAAAAGGTGATGGCTGTGGAAGATTCCAAAAGAGCTGAAAGAGCAAAAGAACAATTGGCAAAAGAAGCTGAGGTTATTGAGGCTTATGCAAAAGAGAAAGGTCTTGACGTCCAAAAAACCGAAAGCGGACTTTATTATGTAATTGAGCAAGAGGGAACGGGAGAAACAGTGACTCCTGGGACGACGATGTATGTCAATTATGCAGGATACCTTTTGGACGGAACACTTTTCGATACTTCTTATCCAGAAATTGCCAAAAATAATAATGTCTTCAATGAAGGCAGACAATATTCTCCACTTCCTGTAAACGTCGGAATGGGCCAGGTTATACCAGGTTGGGACGAAGGATTGATGTTATTGAAGAAGGGTTCGAAAGCTAAATTTTTGATCCCATCTCCTTTGGGTTATGGAGAATCTGGGGCAGGTGCCATGATTCCGGCAAACTCTCCTTTGGTTTTTGACGTAGAGGTCACAGACGTTCAAAAATAAAGTAAAAATTACTCGAATAGATTGCCATGAAAATTAAGTTATCCGGACTTCTTATTATCGCATTGACTTTTTTTGGATTGATTGCTTGCATTGATGAAGAAAATTCAGATGAGGTGATTTATCAAAAGGATCAAAAGGCGATAAAAGAATATATCGAAGCCAATCAGATCGTCAACGTCAAGGAATTTGAGGATGCGCGCGGATTCACAGTAATCTGGCAAGAACTATCTAATAGTGGTATTGACGTTAAGGTAGGTGATACGATTCGTACAAATTATACCGGAAAGCTATTGAGCAAGCAGATATTTGATACCTCAATTGAGTCTGTGGCAAAAGCGAATAATATTTATACTTCGAGTCGAAGGTATGAGCCACTCAAATTTAGAACTGGACTTGGCTTGGTCATACCAGGATTTGAACTTGGGCTATTGCTTCTGGAGCAGGGCGATAAGGCAACAATCTTTATGCCTTCGCTATTAGGTTATGGAGCCAATCCTCCTCAAGGTATCCCGGTAAATGCTCCTCTCATATTTGAAGTAGAATTGGTACAGGTAAAAGAAGGACCACGTCAGTAATGAATAGCTTGAAGACAGTAATATTTTGCTTGGTCCTGATCGTTGTGGCGAGCAGTTGTGAGCCTACAAATCCTTTCGGAGACGGCCCTGTTTACGACGTTGAAGCCAATCTTGCCATTGATCGGGTTAAGATTGCAAACTACTTGGATACGGCTAGAGTCGATAGCATCTCCCGTATTCACGATCCTAGCGGGGTCGTCATTATCGTACAGCAGGAAGGAACAGGAAGCAGACCTAGCGGGGGAAATGTAGTCTACACGGATTATATCGGCTTTTTGCTTAGCGACGGAACTGTATTCGATACGAACATCGAACAAGTTGCACGAGACAATGATATTTACGTGGAGGGAAGAAAATACGTGACCTTCAGTTTTGTGAAAGGAACTGGTGGGGTGATCACAGGTTGGGATATAGCCTTTGGAAGATTGAGGCCGGGATCCAAGGCTAGGATTATTATTCCCTCACCTTACGGCTACCGAAACGCGACCAACAATCCGAAAATCCCTGAAAATTCAGTCTTAATATTTGATGTGAATTTCAAAGGAATAGATTAAAAAAAGGGCTACGGCCCTTTTTTTTATTTCAGATCCAAGGCAAAATAGCAGGCACTTTCTGCTTGTATTCCAAATACTGCTTACCGTATATTTCAGTAAGATTTTTTTCCTCATAATAGATTCCGATTGGAAGATAAAGAATCAGGCAGCCAAGGTGAATGACTGATGTCAGGGAGCCTGAGAAAAAAAAGTAACCCAGGAAAATCAGTATTAGCCCTGCATAAAGCGGATGGCGGATTTTTGAATAAATTCCGGTGGTCACTAACTCACTTTCAGTATTCTTTGAGGGCTTCCAGCCAATAAAATGGCCGAATGAAACTTTTTTGGCTGACTTCACCAACAGGATGGTCCCAAAAGTCGCAAATACATACCCTAGGTAAGTGCTGATTGAATTTGTTGAAATCAGTAAGGTTTTTTGAATAAGTGCTGACTGGAGCATAATTCCAATTAGCAATAGGCTAAAGAGAATGGAGTAAAAAAGCCGATACCATTTAAAAGCTGATCCCATTTTATCAGCCAAAATTCTTTTTAACTTCGAACTTGCCATTAAGGAATGAAGTGCATAAAATGCAATCCATGAAATGAAGAGAAGCAAATATTCCATTTAAAAAGATTTATTATCCAGCGTAAAATATCCCATGAAAATCGGAATAATCCGTGAAGGAAAAAATCCTCCCGATAAACGAACACCATTTACTCCAGATCAGCTTCAGGTGATTCAGGAGGAATTTGGAGGAAAGCTAAGTATACAAGTAGAATCCAGTGAACTGAGAGCGTTCAAAGATGATGAGTATTTGGAGTCGGGTATCGAAGTAGTGGAGGATATCTCAGATTGCGAAGTGCTATTTGGTGTGAAGGAAGTCCCAATAGCCCAACTTATGCCAGAGAAAACCTATTTTTTCTTTTCTCATACCATGAAAAAGCAGCCTTACAATCGGAAACTCCTCCAGACTGTTTTGGAGCGGAATATAAGGTTGCTCGATTATGAGGCTTTAAGAGATGAAGATGGAAACCGGGTGGTTGCCTTTGGCAGATGGGCAGGCATCGTTGGATGTTACAATGCATTTTGGACATATGGTAAGAAAACAGCCCTCTTTGACCTAAAGCGCGCCAAGGATTGTTTTGATCTGAAAGAACTCCACTCAGAGCTTTCCAAAGTTCAGTTACCTCCTATAAAAATCGTGGTTACCGGAACAGGTAGAGTGGCCAAGGGGGTGCTTGAAATTCTGCAAAAATCAAAAATCAAGCAGGTCTCGATTGAGGACTTTCTTTTCAAATATGACGAAGATCCGGTTTTCGTGATGCTGCGATCTGAGGATTACTATCGGAGAAAGTCTGATGGAGGATATGACCGGGAGGAGTTCTACAAATTTCCTGAGCGCTATGAAAGTCACTTTCAGAAATTTACCGAAGTCGCAGAAATATTGATTGCAGCTGCTTATTGGGATCCAGATTCACCAAAGCTATTTCAGTTGGAGGATATTGCGAGTGAGGACTTTCAAATATCTGTGATTGCAGATATTTCATGCGATGTCAATGGATCTGTTCCCACGACAGTCAAATCCACAACCATTTTAAATCCAGTATTTGACATTGACCGGGACACAAAAGCAGTCTTACCTCCTTTTGGAAGTCAGACAAGTATTTCTGTAATGGCCATTGATAATTTGCCCTGTGAATTACCCCGGGAAGCCAGCCATGATTTTGGTAAGCAGTTGTCGAAGTGGGTGATCCCGGCGCTACTGGAAGAGAATGCTCCTATATTGGAACGGGCCACCATAGCCCGTGATGGAGATTTGACTTTGGAATTTATGTATCTAAAGGATTATGTTCAATCGGAGGAACTGCCGGAGTAAATTCTTCAGCTTTTTTATTCTCTAAACCTATCAGATAGCCTTCCTTCGAATCAGTTGTTAATCTTTACTGAAATAAATCAATAGAAAAGGTATGATAAAAAAGGTCAAGAGGATGTAAGCAAAGCCAATGAATCGAGTTTCAATGGATTTCTTACCCATCCAGGAAGCTAGATACACAGGTAATCTCCTGATAGCAGGGAAAGGAAAGAATATCAGCGCTCCACACACATTGAATAGAAAATGAACCAGAGCCAAAGCTATAGCGGCTTCAGATTTATAGATCGCTGCAATGGCAGCTGTAATCGTGGTGCCGATATTGGCTCCGATGATAAAAGGGAAAGATTTTCTAAGTGAAACCTTTTTGTTGGCCACGAGAGGTACCACAAGCGAGGTGGTCACCGTGCTGGATTGCACCGCTGCCGTAAAAAAAGCCCCATAAATCAATGCCAAGTAAGGATTCTTGAAAATGAAGTTATTGATTTCCTTAAACGAATCGAGAACAAAAGCTTTATAGACAGAGGTAGATAGCAGTTTGATTGATCCGAAAACCAATAAAATGGCCAAAATGGTAGTGAGGAAGGGAATATTGATGGTCTCCGTTATCCAACGGTTGACAGGACTGGTGAAGACTTTATTGTAGACAATAGGGCCCATGTAGTTTTCGTCCGAAGCAAAAACCTGAGCGACGGAAACTGCCATCTTTGACAGAAACCCAAACCAAATTTCCAGAGGAAATAAGATCAAAACAGTGAAAATATTGAAGGTATCGTGCAAGATACCGGCAGAAAGCGCACGCTTAAATTGCTTTCTATTCATGATGTAGGTGAGCGAAACCAATGTTGAGGTCAGTGTGGTCCCAATATTGGCACCCATTACCATTGGCACCGCTTGCTCCAAGCTGAGATTTCCGGAAGCCACTACAGCCACGATACTGGCTGTCACGGTGGAACTGCTTTGGATCAGCGCAGTCATCAACAATCCAATAAATAAGCTGACAAAAGGATTTCTCGTCGCAGCGAGGATACTTTTTGCCACCTCATTATTGAGTTGGCTCATCGTGATGGTGAGCAGGTCAATCGCAAAAATGAAAAGTAGCAAAGACAAAAGCATAATGAAGTAGCTTTTTACTTTATTATGCTTTTTCTTTTGCAATTCAACTGTTTCCATACTTAAGAATCGAATGATGATGCTCCTAAATGAGAAGTATACTTAGAGATCGCAGAAGTTATTTTGAAAAACTAGAGGCAAAACCCAACTTTTCATTAAAATATGAGGCAAAAGTTGAAATTTTTTCCCGGAAAACAAGAATGAACATTTTTTTAAGCGCTGAATTGACGGTTCTTAACAATTTGATAATATGATGGCCCAATTATCTTCTTTAATTTTGGCCCAACGAACCAAGCCAAGAAATGGCCAAAAAAACCATAGATCAAAACATCAATCAAGATAAGCTTTCCAAAACCGCTTATTCACTTTTTGATTTTACTAAAAAAGAAAAACCTTTTCTAATTTTCATCTGCATCCTGATTTCCATAGCGGGTTTGATTACCCCTTATACCTATGCGGCGATGTGGTTTGGCTTTGCGCTAGCAGCCTATTCTGCTATTGCAAATGACAGTATTCAGACAATCGGCACGTTTATCGCCTCCAATCAGAAACAGAAATGGTACATGCTGTGGCTATTTATGGGTTTGATCTGGCTGGGTACGGTTACCTACAGTTGGTTTACCTTCAATGGAGATGTTAGTTACCAGCGCTTAAGTGTACCTGGATTAGAAAAAGCCCCCGAAAGTTTTGTTTTTCTTCAGTTAGCCGCTCCGATCGTTTTGCTGATCATGACTCGGCTCAGGATGCCGGTATCTACTACCTTTTTATTGCTGAACGTCTTCACCTATAAGGCAGGGACGATTTTAGATGTGATGAAAAAAAGCTTTTTGGGATATATCCTCGCTTTTTTCGTGGCGATCATCATATGGTATGCGTTGGAGCGTTTGGTAAAAAATTACCTAAAAGGCGAGGCTAAGCCCTACTGGTTAGTTCTTCAGTGGATCACTTCCGGCGCGCTTTGGGCAGTTTGGATCATGCAGGATGCTGCAAATATTGCGGTTTTTCTTCCCAGACAACTTTCCGCATGGGAGTTTGTGGTTTATGCAGGCTTTGTATTCATAGGGATTGGCTTTTTATTTTATGTCAAAGGAGACCGAATTCAGAGTATCGTCAACGAGAAGTCCAATGTCACTGATGTAAGGGCGGCGACAATTGTAGATTTTGTCTATGCGCTCATCTTGTTTTATTTCAAGATCTACAGCAATGTGCCGATGAGTACTACTTGGGTATTTATAGGGCTCTTGGGCGGCCGGGAACTTGCCATAGCCCTGGGTAAAGTTGGTAAGGAGAAAAAGCGGAAGGCCTGGACATTTCGTGCTTATCGATTAGCTAAAAACGATGTTTACAAAGCTTTTATCGGATTGGTAGTCTCTTTGATATTGGCAGTAGTAATCAATGAGGGGGTGAGAAATGAGATTCTCCAGATGCTTGATTTTTAATTTTGGAGCTTTATAGCCACGAATATTTCATGAACGAAGCCTTGAAACAGGCCCGGCTTGCTTTTGAGGAAGGAGAAATACCCGTAGGTGCTGTGGTAGTTTGCAAAAACAGAATTATCGCCCGTGGATATAATCAGACCGAAAAACTTCAGGACGTCACCGCCCATGCCGAAATGCTTGCAATCACCTCGGCGGCAAATTATATCGGAGGAAAATACCTGATTGATTGCCGGCTCTATGTGACACTGGAGCCTTGTGTGATGTGCGGAGGGGCTTTATTCTGGTCCCAAATCAGTGAAATTCATTTTGCTGCAGCTGATCCCAGACGCGGTTGTCTTAAAATAAACCCCTCTATCCTTCATCCTAAAACTAAGGTATTTTCTGGCACTTTCGCTTCCGAATCTGAATCCTTACTGAATTCGTTTTTCAAAGGACTCAGAGAATAAAAGGAATTTTTAGCATAGAGAACCTTTTTTGATTTTGGGTGGTTTTAAACTAGATTATTTAACTCATTTTATAACCTTTAAATTTTAAGAAAAATGGCTTTTGAACTACCAGATCTACCTTATTCTCCATCCGCTTTGGAGCCGCATATTGATGCAAAAACGATGGAAATCCACCACGGCAAACACCATAATGGCTATGTGACTAATCTCAACAATGCCATTAAAGACACTGACTTAGATGGGAAATCTTTGGAGGAATTGATGAAAGTGGCAGGCTCCAACACCGCTGTAAGAAATAACGGTGGCGGACATTATAATCACAGTTTATTTTGGAAAATCTTATCTCCAGATGGTGGTGGAGCTCCGACTGGGGAAATGACAGCGGCCATTAATGCAAAATTCGGAAACTTCGACAATTTCAAAGAGACCTTTAACAAAGCGGCAACTTCTCGCTTCGGCTCTGGTTGGGCTTGGCTTTGCGTGGATGATAAGAAAGAACTTCAAATCTGCTCAACCCCAAATCAGGATAATCCACTGATGGATATCGCAGAATGCAAAGGCACGCCAATTTTAGGATTGGACGTTTGGGAGCATGCATATTATCTGAATTACCAAAACAGAAGAGCTGATTATGTTTCTGCCTTCTGGAATCTGATCAACTGGGAGCAGGTGAATCGAAATTATGACGCTGCGAGATAAAGATTTTCTTTAAGTATTTGGATCCCCGTTCTGAAAGGTTCGGGGATTTTTGTTTTAAAATCGAACGGAAAATATGTACGCTTTTGAGACACTGATTTTTTGATAAAATCTGGAAAATTGCTTTTAGTGCTATTTTAAAGCGGTTTTTCTTCCTTGGCATTTTCTTTTCATAGACTGGTCAGAACACATGACCAATTTTAATTGAAATGAAAACTACCCACACTATCTTTTTTACGCTTTTAATCTATCTGCTTGGGATAAGTAACCTGGCAGCGAAAGAAGTAAGCAAAATCTCCGGTAAGGTCTTAGACCAAAAAGGAGAAGCGGTTCCTTATGCCAACATCGCACTGATCAACGTCAACGGCGGTGGATTGCTGGATGGCTCAGTCTCAAATGAGGCCGGCGAATTCCTGATCGAAACGATCAAGACCGGAGAGGTCAAACTGGTGATATCTTCGATAGGTTTCAAATCTTTCGAGTCTGAACCTTTTGAACTGGAAGGAGGAATAATCAAAGAAATGGGCACAATATCCATTGAGGACGAGATGACTGGACTCAGCGAGGTGACGGTGCAATCCACCCGACCAGAGATCATCATCGAGCCTGATAAGACTATTGTCAATGTAGAGGGTACCGTAATGGCAGAAGGATCCACTGCCTTGGATGTCATAGGAAGGTCTCCAGGTATCTATGTGGATCAGGATGGAATCATTAATCTCAATGGACGATCTGGAGTGGTGGTGATGATCAATGACCGGCCGACCTATATGAGTGCAACCGATTTGGCTAATTTCCTACGTGCAATGCCTGCAGATAATATCAAGAGCCTTGAGGTAATCAGTAATCCATCCGCAAGATTTGATGCTGAAGGCTCTGCCGGGGTGATTAATATCGTGCTCAAGAAAAATACAGTGGATGGCGTCTTCGGAAATGTCCAGGCCGGTGGTCAATACAATGGTCTTTGGGCTCCAAATGCGGGAGTCTCACTTAATGTGAAAAAAGGAAAATGGTCTTCAAATGCCAACTTGAATTACAGTGAAAGAGCGTTTTACAATGATTTGGATATTGAAAGAAACTTCATGTTAAGTGAAGGTGTCTCTAACTTCAGTCAGGATTCTAGAATTGCCCAGAATTACAAAAACCTGTTTTTCAGCGGAGCATCAAACTATGAAATTAACGCCAACCACAGCTTGGGGCTGAATGTACAGGCTTCAACATCAAAGGATTTGAACACTAGTCTTTCTTCTACTGTGATCTCGAACCCAGGTTCTGATACTTATAGCTTCCTAAATTCGGAAAATGACTCGGAAGGACAGGGAGAGCGGATATTTGCAAATCTCCATTACGAGGGAAAGTTGGATACGCTGGGTACTAAGATTACCTCTGATGTGGATTTTACCCGAATGAACTCTGAAAGCGAATCCCTTCTATCCAATCTATTCTGGACAGGAAATGATCAGGCTACGGGAATGAGAAACCGTATTCTGACGCTCAATGATATGTATTACAATATTTTTACAGCAAAAGTGGATTTCATTAAACCCCTTAAAAACGGAAATACCTTGGAAACTGGACTTAAGGGATCTTGGGTAATGTCCGACAATAATCTGGATTTAAGACGGTCCAATGAAGATGGACCTTTTATCACCGACCCGAATAGCAACCAATTCATTTATCATGAAAACGTATTGGCAGCCTATGCTTCCTACAAAGGAAAGTTTTCTGATAAGGTTTCTTTTCAGGCTGGGTTAAGAGGGGAATATTCAGATATTGAAGGCAACTCTGTGACTTTAGGCCAACGAAATACTCAGAATTATTTCAACCTATTTCCGAGTGCATTTATTCAGCACAAGGTGAGCGATAATTATCAGATTGTGTACACTGCAAACCGTCGTATCACACGTCCGAATTACAGGTTGTTGAATCCATTCATTTACTATATCGATCCTTTGACTTCCGAGCAAGGAAATCCTGGCCTGACACCTCAGTATTCAAACAACTTTGAAATGAACCACGTGGTCAAAGGTAGCTACCAGTTTTCTCTCGCCTATTCTGAGACGGAAGATGCGTTCATGCAGGTGTTCATTCAGGATCAGGAAGAAAGGACAACAACGACTTTCACGGATAATTTTGATAAAACCAGAAATGTGAATTTCAAATCAATTTTACCATTCGAGATCAAAAAATGGTGGGGAACATCTAATATGCTTCAGGTAAACTATGATCGATTTAAATCCCAGATTGGGGATGATTTTCTGGACAATTCTCAGGTTTCTTATATGATTAGATCTCAGCATAACTTGACACTTCCAAAAGGTTTTAAACTGGAGTTGGTCGGGATGTACATGGGCCCTAGGATCTGGGGTCAAGGATCAATCAAAGCATTTGGCTGGGTAGATGCAGGGGTCACTAAAACTATAATGAAAGATAAACTTACTCTTACCGTCAATGGAACAGACCTTTTCCGTACCCAAGTGATGCGCGCTCAGATTAAGTTTTCAGATATTGACACCTCTTTTGAACAGTACAGAAGCAATCAGGGCATAAGATTTACTTTGAGATATCGATTTGCCAAAGGAGATAGCTTCCGGGTAAAATCAAGCTCAGGCAGTACAGATGAAGTAAATCGTCTGAATTAATTAAAAAGTAGAGGTTGTCTCATAAATAGGGACAGCCTCTTATTTATTCGGATAGGTATCAGAGCCGGATTTCATATAGCCAAATCTCAGGCCTTTCAGTTGACTTTGAAACAGTCGCTTGGTTTTACCTCAAGTTTAAGGGTATTTTCTTTCAACAATTTTCTAATCCTCTTCAACATGCAAACAGCACTAATCTTCCTGATTGGCTTTAGCCTGGGCTTATGGCTTTTGAAAATACTCTTCACCAAAAAAAGAACACCAGATTCCTAATTACTGGCTCTGCTATTCGGTGGCGATCTGATTCACTAACTTAATTTAAATCTTATGAACACAAAAGTCACTTTCATACTGGGCTTTGTCTGCCTTCTTGCAGTCAGTCAAATCAGTTTTGCACAGCAGTCTGATTTTACCAAAACCAATCAGTTGCTGGATTCCCTGGAGGTCCATGACAAATTCATGGGGACAATCTTACTTGCCAAAGACGGCCAAATCCAATTTGGAAGAAGTGTCGGATTAGCAGATCAGGAGCAGGGAATAAAAAATGTAATGGAGACCAAATATCGGATCGGGTCCATTTCCAAAATGTTTACCTCTGTTTTGATATTCAAAACGATTGAGGATAATAAACTCAAATTGGATCAGAAGCTTTCGGAGTTTTTCCCTTCCATACCCAATTCGGAAAAAATTACCATCGCGCACCTATTACAGCATCGGAGCGGAATCCATAATTTCACGAACGACGATGCCTACCTGACCTATAATACAAAAGCCAAATCGGAGACTGAAATGCTGAAAATCATCGAAGCAGGAGGAAGTGATTTTGAGCCGGATACCAAAGCTGCATACAGTAACTCCAACTTTGTCCTGCTTTCCTATATACTTGAAGATATTCACCAGCAACCCTATTCGGAAATTTTGCAAAAGCAAATCATCCAGCCACTCAAGCTTAAAGATACCCGGGTTTTTGGAGCTGTAAATCCGCAGTTGGCGGAAGCACGCTCTTATGGCTTCAATGGAGGCTGGGTATTGGAAAAGGAAACACATCCTTCTATCCCAATGGGAGCCGGAGCGATTAGTTCCACTGGAGCAGATCTGGTCCAGTTTGCAAAGGGACTATTTGAGGGCAAGTTGATCTCTGAGAAAAGTCTGAATCAGATGATGGAAATCAAAGACGGCTATGGTTTCGGACTCTTCTCCTTTCCCTATCATGATAAAAAGTCCTTCGGGCATACAGGCGGAATAGATGGGTTCAGGTCCATGTTGGGGTATTTCCCTGAGGAAAAACTGGCGGTGGTCATCCTTTCAAATGCGACAAACTGGAATAATAACGATATCATTTTGGCTACACTGGATGGATACTATGGCAAGGAAGTCTCCATTCCCTCCTTCCGGAGCTACACTACAAAAGAGTCAGACCTGGATCAATACTTGGGCGATTATGTATCCGAGCAGATTCCGATTGCTTTTACATTCGTGAAAGACGGGAATACCTTGATTGCCAAGCCCACAGGCCAACCAGACACCAAGTTGGACGCTACGGCGGAGCATCAGTTTGAATTCAGTCCAGTAGGAGCGGTATTTATTTTCAATCCTGAGAAAGGGGAATTTACCCTGAAGCAGAGTGGAGCTTCGTTTCTCTATAAAAAGAAATAGGAAAAGCCGGGTGAGCCCGGCTTTCTTCATTTTAATCGAAAGGAATATTCAAATGAAAAACGATTCCATTCGATAGACTACTTTTGAAATTAGTCTGTTTTGAAGTGGTATAAGAAAATCAACACGCCTGTAAAGGCAGGTTTTTTCTCATCCTTGATCTCCAAGGTCACATCGACTTCCGCTTTCACTGTACCTCGAAGGTTTGCGACTGATTTAAGCTTGGCGACTAGCCGGACTTCACTGTCTACTAAAACCGGATTGGCAAATCGTAAGGACTCGATACCATAATTGATCATCATTTTGAGATTTCTTACATCTACAATTTGTTCCCAGAGATGTGGGACGATGCTAAGTGTCAGATACCCATGTGCTATGGTATTGCCGAAAGTGCCTTGATCTTTTGCTCGCTTCGGATCAGTATGGATCCACTGATGGTCGTGCGTGGCATCTGCGAAGAGATTAATCTGGGATTGAGTGATTTTGAAGTATTCTGATTTGCCAAGATCTTTTCCACCGTAGTGTTCAAAATCTTCGAAGCTTCCTATAACTAATGCTGACATTTAAATTTTTTATTTGGTAAAAAACCAAATTAGGCAAGATTATTTGGCATTCACAAATCCATCAGGCATAGCGAGAATTGTTGCTAGAACCCTTTCAAAAAACTTTGATATTTTTAATCAAATTTAAAATTGATGGGTGAAGCATATTTGCACGGATTTATTCCTGAGGAGCAACAAAGGCTCTTGGATCAGGCCAATTTTTTAGCCTCCAAGATTTATGCAAATGTTGATTTCTCGGGTTGTTCGCACCTCTTAGAAATTGGCAGTGGTGTAGGCGCTCAAACTCAGCAATTATTAAACCGGTGGCCGGAGATGCGGATTACCTGCGTGGATTATTCACAGGTTCAATTAGATCAGGCACAAAGAAATTTACACAGTGCAGGAGATCGAGTCCGTTTCTTCTGCCAAAATGCAAAATCACTTGCATTGGAGCAGGAATACGATGCGGTTTTTATTTGCTGGACTCTAGAGCACATTCCTGAACCAATAAAAGTATTGGAATCGGTGAAAAAATACCTCAAGCCAGGAGCGAAAATCTGGGCTACGGAGGTTTTTAACTCCAGTTATTACCTTTATCCGGATCTCCCCGATCAAAGAAAATATTACGCTGCATACAATCAGTTACAATCTGATTTGGGAGGGAATCCTGATATTGGTCCCCAACTTGGCAATATCCTCACTCGGGCGGGTTACAGATCTATTTCTCTTAACCATAATGGATTTTTTCTGGACCAGACCAAACCAGAGGAACTTCGACAGATGATTGACTTTTGGATCATATTATTGAAAAGTGGGGCACCAGGATTGCTGGAGGCAGGGAGAGTCAGTTTTCAGGATATTATAGCTATGGAAAATGATCTTAAAAAAGTGGGAATACATGAAAATGCCGTTTTTTTCTATCAATTTGTGCAAGCATTTGCGATTAATTAATCCATACTAATGAAAGTGTTAAAACGGATTTGGCGATTGATTTGGAAGACAGCCCTCTGGTTTTTTGGACTGTCGGTGGGGCTTACGATATTATACCGATTCATTCCGGTTCCTCTTACTCCTCTGATGGTCATCAGGGTATTCGAGCAGACCTTTGACGAGAAAAAACAAGTGAGGCTCTACAAGGATTGGGTTTCTTTTTCCAAAATTTCAAAACACGCCCCGCAAGCAGTCTATGCTTCTGAAGATCAAAAGTTTTTGGATCATAACGGATTCGATTTCGAAGCTATGGAAACAGCCTGGAAAAATAATAAGAAAGGCAAGCGCGTGAAAGGAGCCAGTACTATTACTCAACAAACTGTAAAGAATGTTTTCTTATGGCCTCAGCGGAGCTATCTTCGAAAAGGACTCGAGGCATATTTTACTGTTTTGGTGGAATTTATTTGGCCAAAAGAGCGCATTATGGAAGTTTATCTCAATGTCATCGAAATGGGTGAGGGAATCTATGGAATTGAGGCAGCTGCCCAGGAATTCTACAATAAACCTGCCGCCAAACTGAATCGAAGCCAGGCCGCAATGATCGCTGCAGTGCTTCCTAATCCACGGAGATGGAATCCTGCAAAACCCACTCCTTACATCGTGGGCAGACAGGCTTGGATTCTTCGTCAGATGAACAATCTTCCACCGCTTGGCTTCGGGATTTGAGATTCACATTTTAAATTTTACTTGTGAAAATTGTATAATTCTAATTTTCAGGATTTTTAGATAATTAGGTAGGCTAGCTTTCTAGGACTGATTTTGAGTTAAACCCTGCCCGACCAAATTTTCTTTTTTTTTGACTTTTTTTACCTCCTCCTAAAAAGCTGATTTTGCAGAAATTCTACCTCTATACTATTGTTTCAAAAACCATCTTAAAGACAAGATTTCGCAGATTAAAAAAAGCAAGAAAATTTTATCCACATTTTCAATAATTTATCCACACTGATTTATTTTTACTCCATAAAACTTTAAAAAACAATAAGTTACGTGTCGTCAGGCGGACTTGTTTTTGTGGATAATGAAAGCTAAGTGAAAAATTATTTTAAAATAATGGTTGGGAAAAGTGGAAAATATTACCAACCAAATTTTCTTCTTTTTTTGAATTAATCTTCCTTCTGCCGAATAAGTTTTTTCCGGTACGCATTAAAAATTCTGGACTTAGAAACAAAGCCCAAATACTTGCCATTTTCGATTACCGGAAGATTCCAAGCGCCTGATTGCTCAAATTTAGTCATGGCTTTTTGCATATTTTCTGTAGCCAATAGGATTTCTGGAGGACTGTGCATGAGCTCTTTGATTGAAATCGATTCTTGCTTGATACGATCAAACATAATATCCCGAATGTCATCCAAAGTGATAATTCCTCTCAAAGCTCCCTGTTCGTCTACCACGGGGAATATATTCCGCTTCGATATTTTTACCAAATTGATTAAGTCTCCTAGCCTCGCATCAGGGTGAATAGGCAGAAGATCTCGCTCAATGACATTTGCGATACTGATCAGGTCCAATAATTCTTCATCTTTTGACTCAGGAAGTTGACGCCCTTTTTCCTTAAGTTGAATCACATAAATACTGTCTTTTTCAAAATAGGTAGTAGTGATGTATGAGATTGCTGATACGAACATCAAAGGAACAAAGAGTTCATACCCGCCTGTTATCTCGGCGATAAGGAATATGGCTGATAATGGTGCATGCTGTACGCCCGCCATCACCCCACACATGGCTACAAGTGTGAAATGCGCCAGAGGTAATGGAATGTGAAATCCGATTAGATTTTTGGAATATGCAAAAGCAAAACCCACAATACCTCCCACATAAAGGGATGGCGCAAAGATTCCTCCGCTTCCTCCACTTCCAAGAGTTAAGGCTGCGGCAATTGGCTTGACCAATACAATCAGCGAAAGGAAGAAAATAATCAGATAGGGATTCTCCGAAGAAGAGAAAAATGGGCTTTTATCCAGAATCTGATCGCTGCTTCCGTTGATCAATAAATTCAGTGTATCATACCCTTCACCATAGATCGGAGGAAAGAAAAACACCATAAATCCCAATAGTGCTCCCCCATAAAGCATTCGAAGAGTTTGCGATTCGAGCCCTTCCATTAGCCTTTCGCTACTCCGGACTACTTTGCTG
Organism: uncultured Limnohabitans sp.; assembly: GCA_964521585.1. Taxonomy (GTDB): domain Bacteria; phylum Bacteroidota; class Bacteroidia; order Cytophagales; family Cyclobacteriaceae; genus Algoriphagus. Next base: position 6,048 of record CAZFSC010000001.1, on the reverse strand, counting down.
AAATAGAGAGATACCAATCCGCAGACAATACCCAGAAGCAAATAATAAGGCATATGACCTGCCAAAAAAGTGTCTTCAAGTGTAAAATTGAAGACAGGATCTTTGCCGATTAAAATCATCGAAGTCAGAGATCCTGTCACTGAAGCGATCAATAATGGAATAAAGGATGCTGTGCTAATCTCCATTAAAATCACTTCGATGGCAAAAATTACCGCCCCGATAGGCGCGCCGAAGATCGCGGAAATCGCTCCTGCAGCACCGCACCCGATCAATAGCGTTCTTTTTTTTGCATTCAGATGCACAAGTAATCCCACATTGGAGCCGATGGCAGAGCCAGTTACCAACATCGGCGCCTCCAGTCCTACCGAGCCCCCAAAGCCCACGGTCAAAGCTGATGTGATCACCCGGCTATAGGTTTTCACTGCCGGGATAATGCTTTGCTTTTTGGATATGGTAAATAAAACATCAGGTATTCCATGGCCTCCGACATCTTTAAAAATAAATTTTCCCAAGGTATAAGCTGCGGCAATACCGATGATTGGATAGAGGATATAGAGAAAATTGGCGTATTCAGTATAGAAATCCTCTGTGAGGAAATGCTGGATACCATGTACTATTTCCTTTAAAATCACCGCTGCCAGACCTGAAATGACCCCAATAATCCCGCTTAGAATCAGGATAAAGGCCTGATTGCTCATGTGTCTGAGCCGCCAGATCAAAAGTTTAGTAATGAAATCAGATTTAGCCAATGAGTTGCGTTTCGGAATTCGTAGATATGACTAAAGTACTCAACATGTTTCCCCAATTAAAATATTTGTCCTATTCTTTGGGCAATTGTTTGTCCAAAGCCAGAATACATTTCAGGATTAGGTTGGTTGCATCGATATAAAAATCAGGATCGATATTTTCAAATTCATCGCTGGGCTTGTGATAATCCTCATGATCCTCCACAGCAAAGTAGATATGAGGGATTTTGCGATCGAAAAACGGACCCTGATCTGAGGACTGTGTCCAATCATCTCTTCCTGTCTTTGGATCATCATGACCAAATTTCAATTCCGGTTTTGAATTTCGGGATGCTTCTTCCAGAATTGGTTTTAAATAGGGATAATGAAAAGTTCCTGAGGCATATAATTCCCCGTTTTCATTTCGTGAAATCATATCCATGTTGATATTGATCAGAATGTCTTCCAAGGGAAAGGGAAAGTCTTGCAGTAATGCCTTGGCTCCCTGAAGTCCCATTTCTTCGCCATCCAAAGCAGCAAATAGGATCGGGTGTTCGGGTTGATTTTCTTTAAAATAAGCCGAAAGTGCGAGCAAGGCAGCTGTACCGGACGCATTGTCATCCGCGCCATTATATATCGAATCGCCAGCAGAATTTTTACGACCTATTCCTACGTGATCATAATGAGCGGTGATCACGATGATCTTTCTGGAACTTTTGCCTGGAACAAAAGCCACAACATTGGTGGCGTCATTGTACACCTCATTTTTTCTCCGATTCTCAAAAGAGAATTTCTGAAAATACTTAGAGTAATGCGTCAAAAGGTCCAATGATTGAAACTCCTCACGAATAAATTCCCGAGCAGCTATATTTCCTTCACTCAATGTTTTCCTACCCCCAAGTTCATCGGAAGAAAGGAATTTTAAATCGCTGATCAGCTTTTCTTGATCTACTGCCTGAGCTAGTGCAGGACTTGTGATTAAAATAAATAAAAGGGCAAAAATTGATTTCATTTGATATACCATCTGTTGAAGAAATATGCGTTATGTATATTCGTATAATAAATTCCAAAACGAATCTAAGGTTTCCTCAGATGATATTTAAGCGATTCCTATTTATAATCTGTTCTTTTTTACCTCTCTTAGTCACTGCTCAAGGAGCTTTGCCGGAGACTTTTTTTAATGGTAAATCTGTGGTTTTGGTGTCCTCAGATCCCGGAGCAAGACCTCCCTTGTCATGGAAACAACTAGCTGATAGTGTGCATATGAGTTTGGTAAATGCAGGAGCAGACCCTGTGGCATACTTTGAGCTAGAACAAGTAAGCCTATCAGAAGCTGTACAGGCGGACTATACAAAAGCCTTTCAGACCAGAGGGATTAAGAATATAATTCTCCTTACCCGCCAAAAAAATCGGACTAGTATTCATGTTGCTCCATTTTCGCAAGAAGGTACAATAATCCCCTCTACTTCACTTTTCGGGGTGACTGGCTCGGATTATAGGGAAGCCGCAGCTGCAATTGAGGCAGTGGGTTCAGGCGTGACATCACATAACCTATTGGTATTGGATGTGCCGGAGTTTTTAACGATTGCTTCTCAGGAAGCAGTTTCTTCCCAGAAATTTCTGGCCCGTAATCCACTTAATTTGGATGTATTCAAACTCGGTATTCCTCTTGAAGGGTCTTCGGCAGAGACAGGTCTGCTGAGCTTTTTTAAATATGACAATTATGGAAAGACACCCGAAACTATACTTGCTGAGCAAGCTGCGCAAAAATCCGGTATCGAAGCGATCATTAAGGAAGAATATCCCTATGCAGTGGAGTGGCTTACCGAGGCTAAAACAAATCAAGAACTGATCTCCGACCGGGTTCAGTTTCTTCTGGTCAAGGTGGAGGGTAGAGAGGCCGATTTGATGCGTAGCATGGGACTTGAAGTTGAGGCTAATGAAAATAGCACTAGAACCGTCGTGAAATACTACATCAAATTGCTAGTGAGGGATGAGTTGTATATCGGACCGGAATGGGACGCAGATCCAGACTGGAGAGTTGCCTTGCGACAATTTCTGAGGAATCTAAAAAAATAGACCTCCGGAAGGAGGTCTACTGTTACTTAGGGTAGGGGTGATTTAAGCAACTGTTACTAGGTAAATTTCTTTAAAATCAGTAGATTTCTTTCGATTTCCGATTTAAATAAAGGGTTTTATTTAGTTTTATACAAAAATTACATATAATATTTTTATGTAATGTCATTACTGATAAAGTTCCTCATTTAGGAAAGGGATTAGGGCTAAAATAATTGCCTGCTGATAATAAGCTGTCCGCTCCAAAACACCCTTAGTCAAAATCCCTACGGATCCACCGGTTTGTTTGGAGTTTTCTTTTGTAAAAAACTGATCATCAGCAGCTCCCAACTCCATTCCTGATCGGACCAAATCTGAAATCGCAGCCGGCAGGTAAAAACTCCCTGTTTTGGACCAGCCCGTTATTCCCTTTTTATCCTCGATGTAAATCCAGGCAAAAGCATTCATTCCCAGTTTGTCCTCAGCGATTCCCCCTTCTATTCCGACCCAATAATCGGCCTCCGGAAAAATTGACTTTGAATTTAAAGCCCTGTTTTTAGCGCCCAGAAAAGTCTCTTCATCTCCTTTGGGTTGATCTGAGACCATAGAGGAAACGTTGACTCCATTTACTAAAAAACCTTGATTGAAAGCTTCTGTAAAGGCAGACTCGGTGCATGATATTTTGACCGGATTCTTACTCCCAACGATGATCAGCTGTTTTTCAGAGGCTTGGTAATTTTGTCTTTTGGGAAATGTCATTGCTTGGGGCTTCGCTTGTATTTAAGCCATATTGGTAAATACCTGGTTTACGTCATCGTCTTCTTCCATTTTCTCAATCATTTTATTGATTACCTCCTCTTGCTCCTCAGTCAATTCGGTAAGCGTAGTAGGAAAGCGCTGGAAGTCGGCGCTGATTACTTCAATATTTCGCTCTTCTAGGGCTTTCTGCATTGTGCCGAAGTCTTCAAATTCCGTGTAAACGAAAATTTCACCTTCGTTTTCATCAATATCGACCAATCCAAAATCGATCAATTCCAGTTCGAGTTCCTCGAGATCAAAATCAGCTTTTGCAAAGCGGAAAACGGCTTTGTGCTCAAACATGAAATTGACCGAACCGGATGTTCCCAATGATCCGCCGGCTTTGGAGAAATAGCTCCTCACGTTGGCCACAGTTCGATTGATATTGTCTGTTGAAGTCTCCACGATCACCGCAATTCCAAACGGGCCGTAGCCCTCATAGACCATTTCTTCGTAATCCTTTTCGTCTTTATTTGAGGCCCGCTTGATTGCTGCTTCGATTCTATCCTTAGGCATTTGCGCACCTTTGGCATTTTGCATGATCGTGCGCAGCCGAGGGTTGGAAGCAGGATCAGGACCTCCGGACTTTACCGCCATTACTATTTCTTTACCCAGCCGGGTAAATACCTTGGACATTTTGTCCCATCTTTTGAATTTTCGCTCTTTTCTGAACTCAAATGCTCTTCCCATGGCTCACTTTATATTGGTTGGCAAAAATAACAAATCTTTTCATTTAGGCAGAAATGCTTCACTTTTGCTTCCTTTTTTCCTAAAATCAAACAATCAGTTGCGCTAGGTCATTATATTATAGCAGCATCATCTAAATATTCTTTTTTTTAGAATCTTACCTCATTGAATTGTCGTTAGCATTCTGAAATCTTACCGCGTATGAGACCTTCCAAAAGTCAACAAATTCCAAACATTCCGCATTCTGAGCAGCCCAAAATAGTTATCGTAGGAGCGGGCTTTGCCGGCTTGAGGCTCGCGAGAAGATTAATGGGAAAAAAGTATCAGGTAATCCTACTCGACAAGAATAATTACCATCAATTTCAACCGCTATATTATCAAGTGGCAACAGCAGGCCTGGAGCCCAGCGCGATTGCTTTTCCCCTTCGCAAAATTTTCCACCATTCCAAAAATGTAATTTTCAGGATGGCAGAAGTTGAGCGCTTTGACCCGAAGAAGAAGCGAATTTTCACAGATGTAGGACATTTGGACTATGATTATCTGATTTTGGCTATGGGAGGAGAGACCAATTATTTCGGAAATAAGAATATCGAGTATTATGCTACTCCGATGAAAACGGTGTCTGAAGCGCTTTACATCCGAAATAAAATCATCTCAAATTATGAGCGGGCAATCAATATAGAAAAGGTTGAGAACCGGAAGCATTTGATGAATGTGGTCATCGTTGGTGGAGGCCCAACTGGAGTGGAATTGGCAGGCGCATTTGCCGAATTGAGGAATAACGTTTTCCCCAAGGATTATCCGGAGTTAAGTTTTCAAAATATGAAAGTGGTCCTGATCGAACTCGGTCCAGTGCTCCTCAGTACCATGTCTGATGAGTCTCAAAAGCACGCTCTGAAATACCTGAAAAAGCTGGGAGTAGAGGTTATGCTCAAAACATCGGTCAAAGATTATGACGGACAGATCGTGACCCTCGAAGGAGAACAATTTATAGAAACGCAAACTTTGATTTGGGCTGCAGGAATCAAAGCTGTAGAGCTAGAAGGATTATCCTCAGAACATTGCGCACCCAATGGCAGAATCTATGTCAATGAATATTTGGAGGTAAAAGCTTGTCCAGGAGTCTATGCTATTGGAGATATTTGTTTGCTTGAATCAGAGAATTACCCAAAAGGTCATCCTCAGGTGGCTCAAGTAGCTCGTCAGCAAGCGGAGAACTTGGCAAGCAACTTCATTCGGTTACAAGAAGGCAAAGAGCGAAAATCTTTTCAATACAAGGATCTCGGATCTATGGCTACGATCGGGAAAAAGCTTGCGGTGGTAGATCTTCCATTTATCAAGTTTCAAGGTCTTCTTGCCTGGTTGACTTGGTTGTTTGTCCATCTTATGGCGATCGTTGGAGTTAAAAATCGGCTATTCGTATTTATTGACTGGGCATGGAATTACCTCAGTTTTGACCCCAGCCTTCGCTTATTGATTAGATCTCGCTATGTCCGCGCCAGTGAACGAAAAGAGCTGATTGAGGAGAAAAATTGAACAGGGATAATAATTTTTACCCACATATGAAGGACTTTTTTAAGAGTCAATTCTAAAGAGGAAAGATTTTTCAATCGTGATACGAGCCTACCTTAGAGGGCGAATATTTCACACCAAAGAAAATAGATAGAGAAAACCGCTGAAAACTACAAAAGCCATTCGATTTTTCGAATGACTTTTAGGTTAAATTAAACTAGGAATCAATTCAGGCAGATTTTTCAATTTCATTCTCCACATGAAAGAATGA